>JAUIAZ010000515.1 GCA_030427465.1 Gammaproteobacteria bacterium
ATGTGCCAGCCTGGCCTGCCGTCACCCCAGGGTGAGGGCCAGCTGATCTCGCCGGCTTTGGCGGCTTTCCAAAGCACGAAATCCAGCGGATTGCGTTTGGCACCCTCCACTTCGACACGGGCACCGGCGCGCAGCTCTTCCACTTTTCGACCACTGAGTTTGCCGTATTCACCAAAAGCATCAATGGCATAATACACATCACCATTCTCAGCGGCGTAAGCGGCGCCTTTCTCTATCAGGCGCTGAATCATGTCGATCATCTCAGCCATATGACCAGTTGCCCGAGGCTCCTGATCCGGGGACAGCACACCGAGGGCCCGCTCATCTTCGTGCATTGCCTCAATGAAGCGCTCAGTAAGTGCCGCTACCGTTTCATCGTTTTCCTGTGCGCGACGGATGATTTTGTCATCCACGTCGGTGATATTGCGCACATAAGTCACGTCCAGGCCGAGATGACGGAAATAGCGGGTAATCACATCGAAGGAAACCAGTACGCGGGCATGCCCCAGATGGCAGTAGTCATAGACCGTCATACCGCACACATAGATACCGAGCTTGCCGGGCTTCATTGGCTCCAGAGCGACTTTGCTCCGACTCATTGAATTGTATATTTCCATGTTCAGCCCTTGGCACCTTCCATTTTTGCCCAGGTATCCCTGAGAGTCACCGTGCGGTTGTACACCCTCTGCCCCTGTGCGGCGGCGACCGGGTCGCGGAAAAAGTAGCCCTCACGTTCAAACTGGCAGGGAAGGTCTGAGCCAAAATCGGCAAGGCCGGGTTCGCCCTTGGCCTGCCGGATAACCACCAGGGATTCCGGGTTCAGATGGCTCATGAACTCTTCCTCCTTATTGCCATCGGGCTGCGGATGGCCAAACAGACGATCGTAAAGGCGCACCTCCAGATCGACTGCCTGTGCTGCGGAAACCCAATGAATGACCCCCTTCACTTTTCGGCCTTCCGGGTCTCTACCCAGGGTGTCTGCATCATAGGAGCAGCGAAGTTCGACAATTTCTCCGGCCTCATCCTTGATCACTTCATCGCAGCGAATCACATACGCATTCCGCAAACGGACCTCTTTCCCCAGTACCAGGCGCTTGAAATGCTTGTTGGCGCTCTCGCGGAAGTCTTCCCGGTCAATATATATCTCTCCCGAGAAAGGCAGCTTCCTGTTACCCATTTCCGGACGCTGTGGATGCACAGGTGCTTCGACTTCTTCCACGGTATCCGCTGCATAATTGGTGATGACCACTTTCAGCGGATTCAGAACACACATTGCCCTCGGGGCATTTTCATTCAGGTCTTCGCGTATCGCGAACTCGAGCATGGCCACGTCAACCAGCCCTTCACTACGGGTCACGCCAATCGCCTGGCAGAAACTGCGGATGGAGCCCGGCGTATAACCACGGCGTCTCAGCCCGGCCAGTGTTGGCATGCGGGGGTCATCCCAGCCTTCCACAACCCCTTCATCCACGAGTTGCTTCAGTTTGCGCTTGCTGGTCACTGTGTAGTTCAGGTTCAGCCGCGAAAATTCGATCTGCCGCGGCTGACAGGCCACGTCCACATTCTGCACTACCCAGTCATACAGGGGGCGATGGTCCTCAAACTCGAGTGTGCAAAGGCTATGTGTCACACCTTCCAGCGCATCAGAAATGGGATGCGTGAAGTCATACATCGGGTAAACGCACCAGGTATCGCCGGTCTGGTGATGCGTAGCGTGACGGATGCGATAAAGGATCGGATCCCGCAGGTTCATGTTCGGGGAAGCCATATCAATCCTGG
>JAUIAZ010000133.1 GCA_030427465.1 Gammaproteobacteria bacterium
TTTTGAATTCTTTCGGGTACTTCTTTCGAGTCGTCATTGCTTCTCTTCCTCAGTTAAGTCAATTTTACTTAACTGGGGTGTACCAGGCTATTGGACCACCTCAATTCATGTAGACCCGGTCGACCCAATTATAGTGCAGGTCGGAGAGTCTATAGAGCGTCAGATAGTTCAGGGACTTCGTACCAACTATTCCCTTGATCCTGACAATTTTCAGATCAGCCTCCTCAGTGCTCCCGATTGGATGACGTGGGACTCAGACGCTCTCAAACTATCCGGTACGCCATCAGCAGATGATTTGGGCAGTTTTCTTGGAAGACTGGAGATAGTTACCAAGCAATTTCTTGCCTATAGAAGTATCTACCCCCGCATCATGGTTATAAACCCAAGTGAAACGTTGAGCATCCGCTCAACACCTGAGACATCTGTAAGGGAAGATGAAGGTTTCACTTATACCCCAACCGTTGAGTATTCTGGCACAGGAGATCTTACCTTTGAGCTGGTCCAGGGGTTTGGGGGTATGACGATCAACGCCAGTACTGGCGAGATTGAGTGGGCCTATCCATTATTTGCTGAGGAGCCTGTAAAAGTTCTTTTGATGGTAACGGATGGCACACATACTGCCCACCAGAGTTTTGAACTTAAGCAGGCTACTAGCCACATTGAGCCAGAGCTTCCTGGCAATGAAAATGTATTTACAACGGAGCCTGACCAACCACTATCGATTAATACGGACAGCTTTACCTCTGGCCAAGCTTCGTTTGACGATAAAAACTGGGAGTGGGTTACTTTTCCGGGTGCAATAGACGGCGGTGCCATGCAGGTTCATGACGATGCCTCGGTGGGATTCCTTACGGACTATCAAAGTGATGCTGCTCGTATTGACTACACTATCGACTTCACGCAAACCGGCACTTATTACATCTGGATCCGGGGTTATGGGCCAAATGGAACCTCTGACTCCGTTCATGTAGGTTTGAACGGTCAAACCATGGCAACTGGCGAGAAAATACCCTTTAGACCCAATGGTGAGTGGGTCTGGTCTAACCGCTTAATGGATGGTGGCAGAGCTCTGCTGGAAATTACAGAGACGGGTGTGAAAACCCTTAATATCTGGATGCGTGAAAGCGGCACCCTGATTGACAAAGTAGTCCTGACCAAAGACTCCAGGTTCACACCCAGTGGAAACGGACCGGACGAGTCCCAAAGCACAGGTGGGAATGGAAACAATCCCCCCCGGTTCTCCAGTCAACCGACTGTGACTGCGACAGCAGGTCAACTCTATGAATATGCCGCTGTCGCTACGGATGCGGACAGTGACACCCTGCAATATACGCTGGTGGAAAAGCCCAGTGGTATGAGCATCACTTCAACCGGCGTGGTTCGCTGGACGCCGAGCGCGGGTCAGGAAGGAACTCACCCGGTGTCCATCAAAGTCAGTGATGGACAGAGCAATAGCACACAAGACTATCAACTGGTAGTCAGCAGTAATGGCCTCGTTTTCCAGGCAGATGCCAATGGCCAGTATGTGATTGAAGCTGAGAACTACAGCGCCTTGATAGCTGCGCACGATGGCTACAACTGGGCCATTGCTTCAGATCCTCAGGCTGTAGGGGGCAAAGTCATGGAGATCGATGACGGCGCGGATGTTATCTACGAAACAGACTATCTGGCAGAGGCCGCCCGGATTGACTACGCCGTAAACTTTGCCGAAGCAGGTCAGCACTATCTCTGGGTTCGCGGCTTCGGTAAGAACGGGGTATCCGACACCCTGCACATGGGGATAAACAACACCCAGCAGCTCAAGGCTGAGAAAGTGTACTTTAAGCCTGAGCTGGGCTGGACCTGGTCGAAAAAACAGTTGGGTGACTGGCGCCCTATTTACATTGATGTCCCATCCCCTGGGGTGCATGCCATTAACGTCTGGGTCCGGGAGTCTGGCAATCAGTTTGACCGCTTTATCCTGACGAAGGATGCGTCATTCGAGCCCAGTGGTGATGGCCCTGCCGAATCTCCCCGAGTTGGCGGGAACGTTAACCATGAGCCGCATATCAGCAACCAGCCACCCTTAACCGTTGGCTTTGGTCAGGCTTATCGCCATGCGGTTTTGGCCAGTGACATTGATGGGGATTCGTTGAGCTATCGCTTAACTCAGGCACCCAACGGCATGACCATCACGGCTAGTGGCGGAATTATTGACTGGACACCCATCGAAGGCCAGCTTGGCAGCCACACTGTGACTGTTGCTGTCTCTGATGGTCAGGAAGAAGTGACACAGTCCTGGACTCTGAGCGTGACCAGCTCGGGCGCAGCCTTCCAGCCGGATGCCAATGGCCTGGTTGTCATGGAAGCCAAAAACTACAGTGGCCTGCGGGGTTCTCACGATGGTTATAACTGGATGGTCATCGACAATGTCGGTGCCGTCTCTGGTCAGGCTCTGGAAATCTCAGATGCTGCTGATGTGCTTTATGAAACCAGTTATGGGGCGGAAGCGGCACGGGTGGACTACGCCGTCAACTTCCCTGCAGCCGGCACCTATACCATTTGGCTACGAGGTTACGGCAAGGATGGTGTCTCCGATACCGTGCACGTCGGCCTGAACGGTCAGGCGAATCCTGATGGTGAAAAGCTGCGCTTCAACACCTACGCCACTTGGCTCTGGACGAAATTCAGGATGGGTGGTGGCCATTCCACCATCGATGTACCCAGCGCAGGCGTTCATACCGTCAATGTCTGGGTGAGGGAGTCTGGTGCAATCATTGACAGAATAATTGTTACACAGGACAGCGCTTACGAGCCCACTGGCTCTGGCCCGGCTGAGAGCTTCAAGGAGTAGAGCCATGAAATCGTATTTGAACAAAGAAACCCACCGCACACCTGAGCTCGGGAAAAGTCTGGTCTTCCTTCTTTTCGTGCTGATAAGCAGTGTATTCAGTGCGGCTTTTGCTGCTCCCGTGGTGACCTATATCCACACCGATACCTTGGGCTCACCGATTGCAGCGACCAATTCCAGTGGTGAACTGGTTTGGCGAGAAAGTTACAAACCCTTCGGTGAGCGACTGGAGAAGTCATCGCAGGCTGGAGCCAGAAAACCCTGGTATACCGGTCATGTTCAGGATCAGGACACGGGCCTGGTTTACATGGGCGCCCGATACTATGATCCCCAGGTCGGACGTTTCATGAGCACCGATCCGGTTGGGTTTCTGGACGACAAACCCATGCAGTTCAACCGATACGCGTATGCCAACAACAACCCCTACACCTATGTAGATCCGGATGGAGAGATAGCTGCGCATGTAGGCAAGTTTTTCCTGGATTTTTCACTGAATCTTGCAATTAACTACGTTGAGAGTGGACAGCTCAATGTCATGGATGCTGCAATTGATTCGGCGTCCAACTTGCTGAACCCTGCAGCGTCCGTTAAAAAGATCTCGCGGGTTGCCCAGATAGTTCAGGGTAGTAAGAAGGTTACAAAGGGTGCAAAGCGCGGGCCTAAGACAGACCCAAATGCGCCGCATAATAAAAGGATTCGCGAGATCGGCGACCAAATCGAAGCGGATGGTGGAACGATCATAGCTGGAGGCGGTAGGCTACCTGAGCAGTTAGTCCGCACTCCTGGTGGAAACAAAAGTGGTCGCAGACCAGACGTCCTTTACCAAGACTGCAACGGTAACCTGTGCGGCGTAAACGTAGGTAAAACCAAAGCAGATGGCTCACCAATTAAGCGCGAACAGCAAGCACTTGATGACTTGAACGGTGCAGGTCTACCCACACGATTCGAGAGGTATGATTAGGACGTTATCTATGAAAAAAATAATGATTCAGTTTCACGCCACGCTAGAAGAGCTAGTTGAGTATATAAACTCAGTTAGCTCCGAGTTTGGGTTGTTTGTGACTGTGATGCTTTTGAGGCCATTTGCTTTGAAGGAAATAGACGGCGAATTGTCAGTTGAGGAACTAAGTGTCGATGGGGATATTCGTATTATTCTCACCACTCAGAAGCCCTCTATGGATGTTACTTCACCGAATAACTTTTATGACTTGAACCAAGGCACTATTGGTTTACACATTGGACGATTGACAGTGCAAGGATTAAAAGAATCAGCTTTGGCGTTTATGTCCGATGACAAGGAGAAGGCAGCTATTGCTAATAAGGTTGCTTCTAGATTGAAAATGTTAACCAAAGCTGGAGCAATAGCAGTAAATCCGATCAGCGGTGCTGAGGCAAGCGCTCGTTCCCATCGCTATACAGTGGGAGCGAAAGCAATGTATGACGATGGAGTGAAAATACTACCTTTGGCGGGGAATAGTTTTTTTAAGCTCGCTGATTAAATGTTACAAAGAAAGCAGATGTAACTGATGGTCCAGATGGTCCTTTTAGTGGGGTTCACAAGGGGCGCCACACAACTAACAAGAAACTTCGAAAAGATTGGGAAAAAGAAAACAACCAGTCATGGCCCAAGTACCGCAGATATGATTAATTTGGGGGGAAATTAACGTCAGCTTCCATAAGTGAGCCGACTACACCACGCCGAAAACCCAGATGTCAGCAAAGGCCCCAAACCGGAAGTTGGCCGAGAGAAACCAAGCCTGCCATTCGTGGCGTTTATTGCTGTTTATCAGATAAATAGGTGGCCGCCGCTGGACAGCAAGCGACGGCCAGTCTGTTTGGGAGCCTTCAGCAATCCCCCGTCCACTCTCCCTTGAAGTAACGCTCTGGAACACCCGCCTTCTCACCGATCCGCAACAGGAACAGCCACTCGTTGTCGATCAGCATGCGAACCACGGCATTTTCCCGGCTGACCTGCTCGATGGCTTCTCTCGGCGCGGCCACATAGACGCTGAGACGCTGCGGCTGATGTAGCCAGTGCTGGCCATCATGTACAGACTGGCGTGGCAGGCCGATTCTGAGGTCCCCGCCATTGCCCTCGAAAACCCCCAGATGCTGGCCGACGACGTTGTGCAGTACTTTATTGCCGGAACCCCAGTGTTCGTTGTCGGTAACGGACAGGTTGTACTGCATGTTGATCCAGTGCGTCACCACCATGGGTGCTGTCAGAATGGTCGTCAGGACTGAAAGATCCGGGTCTGCCTGCCAGTCATAGTCGTGCAGGAAGCTACGACCCTGCAGGTTCAGGTGTCGTGTTCGCCACCGGGGGGCCACAACGAAAGCGGCATTGTTGGCCAGTCCCCATTCCGGCCTTACCTGAGACCAGTCTTGCCCGCGTTTCTCCAGTTGTTTCTTCAGCGCACCAGGTCGCCTTTCTTCAATTCCGAGCGATCCGGCCCGTTCAAGACGTGTACGATGAGCGGCGGATTCCAGCCAGGCGCTGATCCGGGCGTCGACCCTTTCAAAGCACTGGATTTCGTCTGTGGTGGTGTTGTGCAAGGCGGCGACAAAGCGCGTGTCATCCGGAATGTTGAAGCCTTTCCCCGCAAGTCCTTGGCGTACTTCGGGGTCGTTCAGCAAATCGCAGAGAATGCGCACATTCAGCTCACCACTCTGACCACAGCAGGCACCGCAATCCAGCCCGGCAGCGTGAGGGTTGTTGCGACTGACACTGCCATGGCCTACCAGCAGGACCGTCCGTGCAAAGCGGCGGCTCCAGTTCAGGGCACCCAGCAGGCCGCTGCAGAGAGCAACACGTCCTTCCAGAGAGAGGGGCTGGCCATTCTGGTGAAGGGCCAGCGCCTCACCGTGACTGAGGCTTCGCACCGGATGTTTTTTTGTGCCGGGAAACAGGGTTTCTTTAACAAGCTTGCCGGCATAAAGCAGACCGGTGCCTTCAATCAGGCTGAATGAGCTTGCCGGAGACTTCAGGGCTTCATCCACCACGGTGATGTGTTTTGCCGGTCCACGCTTGCGGCTGACGGCTTCGGCGCTTTGTTCGGAAAGCGTCACTTGAGGTGCCAGCAGCCCGGGAAGCTGGGGTTGCTGGTAGTCCCCGCCGGCTGGCTGATAGGCCAGGGGCAGGCCGAAAAATCCGGCAAAGCCGAGTGTCTGAATGTCGGGGTTCAGCACTTCGAGCGCGCGGCGAATACGTTCTGAACGGACATCGATGCAGAATACCGCCTGCAGCGAAGGACGTTTCTCAGATATGGCGGGAACCGGTCTCTGAAACTCTCGGGACAGTGCATCCTGATAGGCCAGTTCAGCGGCACGCTGCCAAACCCAGAATGGCGTTTGCCACTCACGGATGTTTTCCATATTGAGCAGCAGCTGATCCAGCGTCGCCCGCCATCGCTGCGCAAGGGTACCGCCCGGAGCAGGGGACTGGGCATGACCTTGCCAGAGCACCCACTCCCAGGCCAGCCGGATCGCCAGTAATTGTGGCATTTCATCGATATCCATGCCCGCCAGTCTGGCCTGCCAGCGACGATAGGCCACCCAGGCTGCCCAGCCGTTGACCGACAGCAGCAGGGCGGTTCCGACCGCTTTCAGGCGCTGCTCACCAATGCCCATATCGGCGCAGGCAGCGGCGATCAGTTGATCGGAATTCTCGGGTAACTGACGGAAACGTTCAATCAGCCCCGGTTCATCCATCACAATACTCAGTCCGCGGTCTTCCCGCACATTCGCCAGCCACTCTCGATAGAGGTTGTCTGCTTCGGGAACCGCTTCGGGATCCTCATCCAGCGACTGGAAGTAGCGCGCGCAGAACTGGCTGATCTGGTGCACGATTTCTTCTTGCCAGGGCACATCGAAGGAAACCTGACTGCCTTGATCCAGAATATCACTGACCAGGGTCAGCCCCGGTGCCGGACAGTCGGTTTTCAGAGCCCGGATCAGACCGGCTTCTGAGGTGGCCACACCATACTCTGCGGCCGCCCGGCGCAAGTGCTCCGGGTGAATGTCTTTCTGCCAGCGGTCAAGAAACCAGTCTGCCGGCATCAGCGCCTGGAATCCGCGCAGTGTCGCCACCTGTGCTGCTGCGTCCCGGATGGGCCGGTCGCGGTATTCCCACAGCGGGTTGACGGCGATCGAGCGATCCAGCGGCCAGTTTGGCGCAATAACTTGTCCAGCCTCTCTGACCGCTTTCAGCTGAGCGGGTGACAGGGTCTGCTTTGCATCGGAGCTGTCAATGGCATTTGCGTGGCTCATGAGTTGGCCTCCTTCTGAGGTAGTGCGGTCAGCGTGGTGTCAGGGCTTCTGGAAATGCTCCCGGAAAGTCCGGCTGGCAGTCGGGTTGGCCAGACTTTCAGGGTGAAGCGGGTCATGTATTCATCCAGGTAGAAGCCGGCAAACAGCCACACCTTCAGTCTGTGTTGCCGGGTGCTGTCAGGTGCGAACCGCAGATAGGCGTAGACAGTTGCCAGCGTCAGAATCAGGGTGCAGGCCAGCAGATCGAAACCTGGCTGAATACTCACGCTGGTGACCAGCCACCCTTCCAGCAGTGTTTTCTGCGCGACATAGGCGGCTCCTACCAGGGTGGTCAGACCCAGTCCGGTCTTGAAGCTGCGGCTACCCGCCGGGTACTGGCTGATTAATGTGGCGAGGGCCAGTGCCAGCAGCAACCAGGGCGCAAATGCGCTTGCGGGTGACCAGACCAGTAGTGCAACCAGGAACAGGCTTGCCAGGCCGCCGGCAAAAACAGCCCAACGTTTCAGCACGTCAGGTGCCGGCGTATTGATTTGCTGGCGCAGGAAGGTTTCCACGGCATCGCCTGCGCTCAGGAAGGCGTGTGCCTTGTAGCAGGAATGGGCCAGGAGATGCAGCAGAGCCAGGGCATAGAGTCCCAGGGCGATCTCAACCAGCATGATGCCCATCTGAGCCGCCGTCGACCAGGCCAGCCGGACCTTGACGCTGATGCGGGTACTCATGACCAGGGCGGCGACCACCGCTGTGAGGCCTGCCACCAAAAGCAGCAGGAATTGAGCGAATACCGCCGCGGCCAGCAGGGGCGCAAAAACCAGCAGCAGATAGCCACCCAGATTGATGATGCCGGCATGCAGCAGGGCGGACACCGGTGTGGGCGTTTCCACCACCTGCATGAGCCAGCCATGGACCGGCAACTGCGCGCACTTGATCAGTGCGGTCAGAACCAGGAAGACGGCTGCCAGCTGTTCTGCCGGAAGCAGCTCGCGGGCTGCCACGGTTTCCACAATCTGGCTGATCAGCCAGGTGTCATGAACCAGGTAGAGCAGAGCGGCTGCGAAAATCAGACTCAGTTCTGCCGCCCGTGCCAGCAGGAATTTCTTGCGCGCGGCGAGCCGTGCCCGCGGACGCTCGGGATAAAACAGCAGCAGCTGATGAAGACCCAGGCTGATACCGATCCAGCCGGCGATCAGGATCAAAAGGTGGTTACTGCTGACCACCAGCGTGACGGCAGCCAGTGTTGCCAGCATCCACGCGAGGAAGTCATGGGCACGGGGTTCACCGTCGAGATAGCGGCGGCTGTATCGGAGAATGATAAAACCCATGAACGTGGAAAGCAGCAGCAGTGCCTGACTGGCCGGTGCCTGACTCATCCAGCCGGCGCTGGCAGCTTCGAAGTTGCCGGTGTATCGAAGGGTCAGGCTGACAATCACCGCCAGCACCAGGGCGGCACTCAGGCGTTCGGCTGTTTTCCAGCCGATCAGCCGGGACCTGGCCATGGGGGCCGACAGGCCGAAGACCACGGCGGGAAGCAGGGCAAGAAAGGCAATCAGAATAGCAAACCAGTCCATATCAATGTCCTTCCGGGTAACTTGACGGAATCAGTATGCTTTTCTTAAAA
>JAUIAZ010000516.1 GCA_030427465.1 Gammaproteobacteria bacterium
ACTGCTGAGAAAAAAGAACAAACCCGTCAGTGCATCCGGTTCACCACGGGAGCTCAGGAAACCGAGCATTGCGAAACCACTGACCAGCAAGAAAAGAACAGTGGCCATCAACGGTGCCCGACGACGCACCCAGCGCAGCCGATGCAGCAGCAGGAGCAAGACCATCAGGGTTGGATACAGGTAGGTGATGGGGTGAACTTGCGACCAGCCCTGATTCAGACCCGCTACCAGGATAAAAACCAGCGTCGCCATCAGGGTCAACAGCAGGGAAATGTCAGCAAACAGCGGTAACAACTGGCCTTGTATATGCACCCGGCAATAGCGCTCGAAACGTCTGCGCTCTCGCGGATGCGCAAGTTCGGGCCAGGGATTTTTCAACCAGGATCTCACAGGTCCCATTCCTGCTTTTGCCGCTGCAGAATCAAGAGTAGCTCGGAGGGTCGTTCCAGACCCAGCTTCTGCAGAATGCGGTCTTTGTATGAGTGAACTGTTTTGTAGGATAGACCCATACGTTCTGCGATCTGTTTGGCCTCCAGTCTCTGCGCCAGGAAACGCGCCACTTGTTGTTCGCGCTGCGACAGGCTCTGCCAGGGCAAGGTCTGAACGGCATCACGCAGGGGCGCACAGACCGCCGGATCCACGTAAAGCTGCCCCTGGCTTATACACAGCAAAGCTCGCTGAAGTGCCTGCAGGCTCTGGGTTTTACTGATAACGCTGCGGATACCCGCCTGCAGGTACAGGCGTAAGCGCCTTTCCGGTATGTACTGGTCAACCAGTAACAATACGCTGAGGCGGGGATCCTGCAGCAGCGCCTCTTCGGCAATGCTGAGCCCATCCTGGTCCGGTAAGCTCTCTTCAATCAACAACAGGCTGGCCTGGCATCCGGGCAAAGCGTCCAGAGTGGGCAAGCCCTGCGAGCATTCACCGCAAAGATCCCAGTCATCCTGCTGCAACAGATACTGCAGCAAAGCCTCACGATAAAGCGGAGCCGCAATGGTAACAAACAGGCGCGGCGGGCTACTCATCCTGCGGGTCCCGGGTCGGGAAATCCACTTGTAGCCGGAACCCCTGAGCAGCGGGCTCAAAATGCCAGCTGGCACCAGCCTGATCAAAAGCAACATAAAGTGAGCAAAGCGCCACTTGCGCATCCAGATTCAGGCGTCTGCCATCGGGCGAGACCGGCCGTGGCGAGTCATGAAATAAGGGATGCAGTATCCGGAAGCGCGTACCCTCTTTCAGTGCCACACGGAAAGCATCACGTTCACCGGAAAACCGGACAGTCAGGTCTTGCACTGACAGCGCAGAGCGCCTCAACAGAGTCAGCCAGTGTCGGGTCACTGGCCCCGGACGTTCAACGCCAGACAACTCCAGCGACTGCCTGCGAATCATGGAGACGGGCAACGTCCTGATTCGGTGTAAAGCGGGAAGTAGCAAGCCCAGGAAATCCTGAAGCAAATCATCCTCTCCGGTAGCCGCAGGTTCCTCTGAAGGCCTCTGCTTCTGGTACCTCTCCTTACTCCGGGAAATATTTTGAAGATCCCCGATAAAGCGTTGAAGCGGGCGTTTCACGCTTTCACCAAATTCAGAGCACACCCGTAATTCAAGCATTTCTTGCCGGGTCTGCTGCTGCCTGAGCCAAAGCTGTCTGGTAGCTTCGCGCTGGCGTCTGGTGTTTTCCACCTCCTGCCCGTATTCCGCCAAAGCCGCTGTCAGCCCTTCAGTCACTTCATCCAATTGCCAGGGCTTGGCCACATAGCG
>JAUIAZ010000517.1 GCA_030427465.1 Gammaproteobacteria bacterium
TCGGCGTAGTAATAGGCTCGCTTGACCACATTGATCAGGCCCGGTTCAAGATAGGATTTGAGTGATTCTTCCAGCCCTTCGATGGTAGACAAGTTTGAGTCCTGAGAGTCGCCGGAACTCCGGCCCTTACAGTTTAATATATCGACGGATGCCCCATTTGCAAGGGCAAGGAAACCCTGCCCGGTTCATAAGGCAGGGTTGGGAACGGTTTACAGGCAGGTTTTGCTGACGCTGACTCAGTCGTCGTCGTTTTCAATGTTACCGTTGTTGATCTTGTTTTCTGCAATTTCACGCAGCGCAACAACAGTGGGCTTGTCGTTTTCCCAGGCCACTTTAGGCTCACGACCCTGGGTAGCCAGCTGTCGAGCCCGCTTACTGGCCAGCATAACCAGATGGAAACGGTTTTCTACATTTTCAAGACAATCTTCAACGGTTACACGTGCCATCAATTTTTCTCTGTGACTTGCCGAGGGTCGGTAATATTAGTGCCTGAACAAAAACAGATCAAGCTCTATCCGTCTCTGGCAATCAGTTGCCTGAGAGTGGCTTCATGGCGCTGCTGCTGCCGCTCCTGCCGCAGACGGTTGGCGCGGAATATGGCCTGCAGATCCCGAAGTGCCACATCAAAGGTCTCATTCACGACCAGGTAATCGTATTCCGCATAGTGACTGATCTCGGTGGATGCTTCGCGCAAGCGCCGTTCAATGACGTCGGCACTGTCCTGCCCCCGGTTCTGCAAACGCTGGCGCAGGGCTGTCAGCGAAGGCGGCAGAATAAAAATTGACTGGCAATCGGGTCGCGCACGGCGAATCTGTTGAGCCCCTTGCCAGTCGATCTCCAGGATCACATCCACACCAGCTTCTGTGGCTTTAATGACGGCCTCATTGGAGGTGCCGTAGTAGTTCCCGAACACTTCGGCGTGCTCGAGAAAAGCCCCCTCACCGATCATGGCCTGAAAGCTTTCTCGCGCGACAAAGTAGTAGTTGACCCCATCCTGCTCTTTCGGGCGCGGCGGGCGGGTGGTATGGGAAATGGCCAGACGGATCTGGCTGTCGGCTTCCAGCAAGGCCGTCACAAGGCTGGTCTTGCCCGCCCCGGAAGGCGCCGAGACAACAAAAAGGGTTCCCGGCACAGTTGCCGGCTTGTCCTGGCTCATAATGTCCCCTGAGTTATGATAGCGGCTGCTTTCGCAGGCACGCTCAAAATACCAGTTTCAGATGGCTTTACAAGCGCTGGATAAATGCCCGCAGTTGGCGGTGCGCTCTCTGACTGTCTTCGAAGCAGACCCGCACCTGCCCCTGATCTGCAGAGACCACCTGCCCCTTGACCGCACCGAAACCGAACAGCAGGGCAATTTCCTCCCCCAGCCGTGCGGGAGAGCGCGGCGGCACACTCAGACGCGCGCCCTGCTGGGAGATATCCCGGACCTTGCAGGGAATCTGCTGGCCCGAGACCTCTGCCAGCATGTCCTCATCCAGCTGTTTGCGCGCATGCCGCCGACGCCGGATGATGGCCAGGCGCTCGCAATCCATAAAGACATAAGAGACAAGGAAGGCCACCATGAACCCACGCACAAAGCCGAACAGCGCAAAATAGGCCAGGTCCAGCTGCGCCAGGTCACCGGGTCCCGGCAGCTGTTCATTGCGCATGGACCAGAACAGCACTCTCACGGACATCTGCAACAAGGCGGAAGCGATTGCATAGATCAGGGCCAGCACGATGGCTCTGGACAATACCTGGCGCTTG
>JAUIAZ010000134.1 GCA_030427465.1 Gammaproteobacteria bacterium
GCTTCACCCGTCTGCTACTGAAAAGCCAGACCAGCCGTCAGCAGCGGGATCAGCTACAGACCATCATGAAGTCTTCCGAGATTTTGCTCACGATCATCAATGACGTACTCGATTTTTCCAAGATCGAAGCCGGCAAGCTGGTTCTGGACTATACCCGGGTGAATATCCGTGACATTGTTGATGATGTGCTGACCATGCTGGCCCCTTCGGCACACGAAAAAAACCTGGATCTGGCAGCGCTGGTTTATGTTGATGTCCCCCGGCAATTCTATGGCGACCCCTTGCGCATCAAGCAGGTCCTGACCAACCTGATCAACAACGCCATCAAATTCACTGCAACTGGCGAAGTGATGCTGCGGGTCATGATCGAAGACGAGGGGCCGGAGGGTAAGTGCCGCATCCGCTTCACCATCACTGACACCGGCGTGGGGCTCTCCCGGCTTCAGCAGCAAAGCCTGTTTACCGCTTTCTCACAGGCGGATGCTTCAACCGCCCGCCGACATGGAGGAACCGGTCTGGGTCTGGTGATCTGTCGTCGCATCACAGAGCAGATGCACGGCAACATCGGGGTTGAAAGTGAACTGGGTAAAGGCTCCACTTTCTGGTTCGAGATTCCGGTGGAATCTCCGGCTGAAGACGAAGAATCAGCCCTTGAACAATCCCTGTTCCAGGGACAACGCATCATCTATCTGGAACAGCAGGTGAAAACCGGTCTGGTCGTGGAAAGCCTCTTACGGCTGTGGGGCGCTGAGGTGCAGCGCGTAACCACGCGGAGTGAGCTGGAGTCCGGCATCCGCTCGGCCCAGGAAGACAACAATGGTTTTGCGCTGGCGATTCTCGGTGTGGGTAGCCTTCAGATGCAGAGTCCGGGCCTGCATGCGCTGGTGCACAACATTGAGTACAACTTCGATTGTCGCTTGCTGATCCTCCACCCTACGCTTGATGCCTCGCTTGAGGAGCCCGCCTTTTTCGGCGAGGCTTCAGCAAGCCTGACCAAACCGCCCACCTTCAGCCGTCTGCGCAAGGTGGTCAGCACGCTACTGTTTGGCCACGATGCTGAGCCAGCCCCCCCCGAAGCCGCTGCGGAATCCCACCCGGAGGCCACTCCGGTACGCCCCGGGCTGGCCCGTCCCGGCAGTGTGGCCCGGATTCTGGCTGTCGATGACAACCCGGCCAACCTGAAGCTGGTGATTACCTTGCTACAGGAAGCGGGTGTGGATGTTCACGGCGCTTCGAATGGCTACGACGCCGTGCGCTGCGTGCGACAACAAACTTTTGACCTGGTCTTCATGGACGTACAGATGCCCGGCATGGATGGCATAGAAACTACTGCCAAACTCAGGGAGCTGGAAAACGGTGCGCACATTCCGGTGGTTGCACTAACGGCCCATGCGCTCTCCGAGGAAAAGTCCCTGCTCATGAACAGTGGCTTCGACGGGTTCCTGACCAAACCCATTGATGAGAAACAGTTACTCACCGAGATCAATCGCCTGACGGGCCATACGCTGACGCAGGACAGCAGTGAGCGTCAGTCTGAATCACCACCATCCCGGATCAAGCCTTCTGCCAAAGGCCTGAGCGAAGCCACGGTAGATATCCCTGAGAGTATCCGTCTGGCAGGCAACAAGGCTGACCTGGCAGAAGAGCTGTTTTCCATGTTGCTGGAGTCTTTACCGGAAGCCATGCATGGCATCGGTCGTGCTCATGAGCGCCAGCAGACGGAGCGACTACTGGAAGAAGTACACCGGCTGCATGGGGCCACACGCTATTGTGGTGTGCCCGCGCTGAGAGATGCGGCAGCACGGCTAGAGACCACCATCAAACGCACTCCGGACAAGGCCAGCCCCCTGGTCAGAATCATTCAGGAGGAAGCAGAACGGCTACTCTACTGGGCTGAGCGCAACGACTGGCAGACCGCCTTCCGGCAACTGCGGCCATCGCGCCGCTAGATAGTCGCCAGCTTTCTACAGGGCGGTGTCGATCAACTGCCGCATTTCCCGCACAGCATCGGTCATTCCGCTGAAAATCGCTTGCGCAATGATACTGTGCCCGATATTCAGTTCATTCATACCGGCAATGGCCGCAATCGGCTGTACATTCCGGTAATGCAGGCCATGCCCCGCATTGACGGTCAACCCGGCACTGTGTGCGTACTCCGCAGAGGATCGGATGAGGTTGAGTTCATCTCCCCGCTCAAGATCTGATTCGGCTTCTGCGTAGCGGCCGGTATGCAGCTCAACTGTGGGCGCGCCGGCCCGAAGCGACGCCTCTATCTGTGCAAAATCCGGGTCGATAAAGAGAGACACATCAATGCCGGCCTCGCCCAGGCGATCGCAGGCTTCACGCACTCTGTCCTGCTGACCAACCACGTCCAACCCCCCTTCGGTGGTCAGCTCTTCACGCTTTTCCGGCACCAGGCAGACATGCTCAGGCATAATTTCCAGAGCAAAACCGATCATCTCCGGTGTCACGGCAATCTCGAGGTTCATGCGTGACTGCAGGCTTTCCCGAAAGCGCCGTACGTCCCTGTCCTGAATGTGACGACGGTCCTCCCGCAGATGCAGGGTGATCCCGTCTGCTCCGGCCTGCTCGGCCTGCAGAGCCGCGAACAGCGGGTCGGGATACGATGTCTTCCGCGCCTGTCTCAGGGTAGCTACATGATCGATATTGACGCCCAGCAACACTCGTTTTTTCATGATTTGTTCAGCTCCAGATATTCCCGTATGAGTCTGCGACTCTCCAGACTTCGGTTTCCCAGCATAAAATCCAGACGCTGCCGCTGCAATCTCTGCGCCCAGCGTAACGCCTGTGGCACTTCCCAGCGCGCATCCCGAACGGCGCCCAGCAGGTCACCGGGACAAGCCCGGCTGTCACTGTTTTCCGCCGGAAAAAGCTGGCCGGAATCTGCCGCCAACTGGTAACGCCGCCCGGAGTGCAGGGGTTCAGGGTATACGAGATCGAAGCCCAGACTGTCCATTAGCTGGCGCTCAAAAGCCCTGAGCAGAGGTTCCACAGGCGCTTCAGCCGCCAGCTCAGAGAGCACGCTCATGTAGGTCTGCAGTAAATCAGGGTGGGAATCTTCCAGCGGAAGCAAGCGGTACAGCAGCTCATTGATATAGAAACCACAGTACAATCTCAGCCCGGTCAGGCGATAGGCGGCCTCGGGTGCTTCGGCCAGGCTCAGTGTCTTGAGGTCGCCTGAACCGCTGACGGTAACTACCAGCGGCTGAAAGGGCACCAGTTGAGAAGACTGTCTGCCGCGGCTGATGACATTGATGCGACCCAGTTCATAAGTATACAGACTGCACCAGTGACCCCGTTCGCGGTAAGGTTTCCGATGCAGTACAAAGGCAGACACATTGCGCCGGACAGTCACACCCTCCCCTCCAGCCAGCAAAGGTGGTCAGCCTTCGTCATACCCCAGACTACGCAGGGCTCTTTCACTGTTGCTCCAGCCGCTCTTGACCTTGACCCAGAGTTGCAGCATGACTTTGCTTTCAAGCAGGGCCTCAATGTCCTTCCGTGCATCGGTTCCGATGCGCTTCAGCCTCTCACCCTGACGGCCGATGACAATTTTCTTTTGCCCGTCACGCTCAACCCAGATCAGACCGTGTATACGAACCAGACGCCCTTCTGTCTTAAAGCTCTCGATCTCTACCGCAATGTTGTAAGGAATCTCTTCACCCAGCTGACGCATGATCTTTTCCCGGATAATCTCTGCAGTCAGGAAGCGCAGACTGCGGTCCGTGATCTGATCTTCCGGAAACAGATGAATGCCCTCCGGCAACATCGGATAAACCTCTCCTTCCAGCGCATCGACTTGCGTACCTTTCTCTGCGGAAACCGGGATCACGGCATCAAAATCCAGTTTGGAAGAGATGTCGGCAATATACGGGAACAGGTCGTTCTTGCTGCTGACACGATCCACCTTGTTTATCACCAGACAACGGCGTGCACGCACACCCGATATCAGCTGCAACACGTGTTCGTCTTCCGGCGTCCATTTCAGGGCTTCCACCACGAACAGGATGACGTCGGCATCCTGCAAAACCGTCTGCGACGTCTTGTTCAGAACGCGGTTCAGTTCACGGGTTTCCTCGCGATGGATTCCCGGCGTATCCACAAAAATCGCCTGCTCATTCCCCAGCGTCTTCACGCCCAGAATCTGGTGACGGGTAGTCTGCGCCTTCTTTGAGGTGATGCTGACCTTCTGCCCGAGAATGTGGTTCAGCAGCGTCGATTTACCCACGTTGGGCCGCCCAACCAGGGCAATATAACCACAACGCATCACTGCACTGTCCTCTGAATCTGTTGTCATGCGCTGACTCCAATCTGCTCAAGCGCCAGAGCTGCCGCCTTTTGCTCGGCGATACGCCGGTTACTGCCCTGGCCCCGGGTAGTCAGTTCCAGACCTGCGACGAAACAGCTCACATGAAAAGTCTGGGCATGCGCCTCACCCTGGATATCCAGAACTTCGTAGACCGGGAGCGCCAGTTGTCGACCCTGCAGATACTCCTGCAACCGGGTCTTGGCATCCTTCTGGGTATCTTTCAGTGACAGGGCCGCCAGACGGGGGGCAAACCAGGCCAACACGCGTTCACGGCACGCCGAGAAATCGGCATCCAGGAGAATGGCGCCAATGATGGCCTCAACGGCATCGGCAAGTATGGAATCTCGCCGGTGCCCCCCGGACTTCATCTCTCCGCTACCCAGCCGAAGATAATCCCCAAGTGAAAACTCACGGGCAACCTCGGCCAGTGTTGCCCCTTTGACCAGGCGCGCACGCAAACGGCTCAATTGCCCTTCCCTGGCACTGGGGAAGCGCTCAAACAGAGCCTGCGCAATCACGAAATTGAGGACCGAGTCGCCCAGAAACTCCAGGCGTTCATTGTTTTCTGAACCAAAGGAGCGGTGACTGAGCGCGACTTCAAGCAGGTGCGGGGTCTGGAAGGTATGTCCCAGGCTTCTCTGCAGTCTGTCCAGTTCCTGGCTCACTTCGTTGTAGCCGCCGCCGTGTGACTGTGGTCAAAGGAAACCACGGTATCAATGTTGTGCACGATGGGGGTACGTACTTCATACTTTATGCGAACCGTCACGCCCCCATTCTCCGCTTCTTCAATAAGGATATTGTTTTCGCGATCAAAGTTTCTGACGTTATTGACATCCAGGTGCCGGCCGATCAGCTTACGGATTTCTTCGTCTGAGAACTCCGCCAGACGCGGCTCCCGCTTCAGACCATCAAGTGCCCCCTGAACGGCAAAATCATCAATGTAGATCGGCACATGCTTGATCGCCAGAGTTGCCACACTGACAAGAATCAGCAGCCAGACCAGCATCATGGCAGGTGTTGCGCCAGTCTGGCGCGTGCGCAGGGAAGTCATAAAAGTCTCCGCTTGAAAATAGGACCTGATGCCTGAAGTGTAGACTCTAAGCCCCCGATTTCACAGTTATTCAATCAGCCCGGCCCGTCCGAAACTGGGCAGGCTGGTGAAGGATTCCCAGTGCATCCAGATGGCGAACGCGTGACCGACAATATTCTCGTCCGGCACGAAATGCCCCTTCAGAAAACGGCTATCCTTACTCTGGTCGCGGTTATCCCCCAGAACAAAGTAGTGCCCTTCCGGAACCACCCACTCGCCGTCTCCCGGATAGGTAGGTGAGCGCTCGAGAGTGGATGCCGACTGGCGAATCTTGATGATCCGGTAGCTGTTTTCGCCGAGAGTTTCCTGGTAGTGCTCAAATACTTTGGGTCCGCCCGGTACTGCGGGCAAGGCCTGTAAAAGAGTCTGCGGCACAGGCTCGCCATTAATCGTCAATTCCTTGTTCAGATAACGGACACGATCACCGGGTAGCCCTATTACCCGCTTGATATAATTGGTGAAGTTATCCTCCGGGTTACGGAAGACCATGACCTCGCCCCGCTCCGGTTCTCCGATATCCACGAAGCGTGTGCCAATCACAGGCAGGCGCAGTCCGTAGGTGAACTTATTCACGAGAATGAAGTCACCGACTTCCAGAGTCGGGACCATGGAACGGGACGGAATCTGAAACGGCTCAAACAGGAAAGACCGCAGGAGCAGAACAATAAACAGTACCGGGAAGAATGAGCGGCTGTATTCCACAAGGACCGGCTCGGCCGGAGCTTCCTGCTCAGTCTGGGCCTGCTGCAGACGCGCAGGCCGGAACAGAAAATGATCCACTAACCAGATCAGGCCCGTGACTGCCGACAGCACAATCAGAACCAGCGAAAAATCAAAATCCAACTACGCCTCCGTTAAACCTTTAATTGTCGACCTTGAGGACGGCCAGAAACGCATCCTGAGGAATCTCGACTTTCCCGACCTGCTTCATGCGCTTTTTACCTTCTTTCTGCTTCTGAAGCAGTTTTTTCTTCCGTGACACGTCGCCACCGTAACATTTGGCAAGGACGTTCTTACGCAGCGCCTTGACCGTGGTCCGGGCCAGAATCTGTCCGCCG
This sequence comes from Gammaproteobacteria bacterium, assembly GCA_030427465.1. Classification (GTDB taxonomy): domain Bacteria; phylum Pseudomonadota; class Gammaproteobacteria; order Pseudomonadales; family Oleiphilaceae; genus JADJWY01. The sequence continues at coordinate 6,479 of JAUIAZ010000134.1, forward strand.
ATGGCAGCCTGTATGGCCACATCAAACATTTGCCGGGGGATCAGCTCTTTCATTTTCTCGGTCAGCTGCCTGCCCTTGTATGCCGCATTGTCACGGTGCACGATGAGCGCCAGGGCATCCACCTTTTCCCCATTGATCAGGATATCCAGTCTCACCAGCTTGGCTGGTTCGAAGCGCAGGAAATGATAGTCCAGCGAGGCGTATCCCTTACTGCAGGATTTGAGCCTGTCAAAGAAATCCAGAACAACCTCGGCCATCGGCAATTCGTAACTCAGTGAAACCTGATTACCTACGAAATTCATTGCTTTCTGGACGCCACGCTTCTCCACACACAGGGAAATAACGTTGCCGAGAAACTCCTGGGGAACCAGCATGTTGGCCTCAACAATGGGTTCCCGCATTTCTTCGATCAGACCGGGGTCTGGCATGCGCGAGGGGTTGTCAACGTTGAGGGTCTCGTTTTTCTTGGTCAGTATTTCGTAGACCACCGTCGGTGCTGTCGTAATCAGATCCAGGTCATACTCACGCTCAAGACGTTCCTGGATGATTTCCATGTGCAACATGCCGAGAAAGCCCATGCGGAAACCGAAGCCCAAGGCATCGGAGCTCTCGGGCTCATAGAACAGCGAGGCATCGTTGAGGGTCAAGCGCTCCAGGGCATCCCGGAAGTTTTCGTAATCATCCGAATGAACCGGGAACAGCCCTGCGTAGACCTGTGGCTGCACCTTCTTGAATCCGGGCAGCGGAGCCACCTGGGACGTTGCTGCATGGGTGATGGTATCGCCCACCGGTGCCCCGTGAATGTTCTTGATACCTGCCACGACAAAGCCGACTTCACCAGCCTCCAGGAGGCCGGTTTCCAGGCGTTTGGGAGTAAATACGCCGATGCTGGTGATCAGTTCCTGCACACCGGTAGACTTGACCAGGATCTTGTCGCCTTTCTTCAGGCGTCCATGCTTGACCCGAACCAGTGATACGACCCCCAGGTAGTTATCGAACCAGGAATCGATGATCAAAGCCTGCAAAGGCGCCTCGCGGTCACCCTGTGGGGGGGGCACCATCCTGACGATCTGCTCGAGCGACTCATGGATACCCTTGCCGGACTTGGCACTCGCTTCCACGGCCTCGGTGGCATCAATCCCTATGATCTCCTCGATTTCCTTGCGAACCCTGTCTGGCTCTGCCTGTGGCAAATCCATCTTGTTGAGGATGGGTATGACTTCCAGCCCGCCTTCGATGGCGGTATAGCAATTGGCCACGGACTGTGCCTCGACTCCCTGCGCGGCATCGACCACCAGCAGAGCTCCTTCACAGGCTTCCAGTGAACGCGACACTTCATAGGAAAAGTCCACGTGACCCGGGGTATCAATAAAATTCAGCTGATAACGCTCGCCATCATCCGCATCGTAGTAGAGCGTCACGCTCTGCGCCTTGATGGTAATGCCCCGCTCCCGCTCAATATCCAGCGAGTCGAGTACCTGAGCAGACATCTCGCGATCGCTGAGACCACCACAGGTCTGGATAAAGCGATCGGCAAGCGTCGACTTCCCATGGTCAATATGGGCAATGATGGAAAAGTTGCGAATTTTATCGAGACTGGACACGGCTACCACGCACAAAAACCAAAGCTGCCGGATTTTAGCAGCTTCGGTTCAAAAAATCAGGAATAGAATCGCTTCTAGTCCGGGACTTTGATCACGAGGAACAGAGGGTTGCCCTCACGGATGACCAGAATCGGCAATGGTTTGTTTTCCGGAGCCCCGTCAACCAGACGCCGGAATTCTTTCACAGACTCGATGCGCTCGTTGTTAAACTGACTGACCACATCGCCCGGGCGTATGCCCGCCTGGGCTGCCGCACCACTGTTATTCACCCGGTTCACGAGCAAGCCGCGATCCACGCCCATGGCCTCCATCTCTTCTTCACGCAGCTCTCGCAGCTCCATGCCAAGGAGTCCGGTCGGCTCGGTTGACCGGCCGGGCTGACCCGAAGCCTGCACCGGATCACCGGGCAGCACACCAATCTTCAGCTCCACCGTCTTTTCCCGTCCGTTGCGAATAATGTCCAGCTCCACTTCAGTACCCGGTCGGGTGCGACCGA
>JAUIAZ010000135.1 GCA_030427465.1 Gammaproteobacteria bacterium
GCCGGGCCTTCAATGCGCGTCTGAAGCAGGCCTTCGATGAACGCAACATTGAAATTCCTTTCCCTCATCGTACTCTGTTCTTTGCCAATCCACTGGAACAGAAGGGCCTGACTGGATCTGAACAGAAGAACACGGCTGTCACAGCCAAGCCCGTCAGCAACTCGGACCGGGATCCCGATGGCGAGGACGAAGGTGAAGCGGAAGGGCATTGAGGCTAATACGCATGGCCAGCAGACCTGCGCATCGTTTACGGTGTAGGCGGGGCTGCCATTTCCGGCAGTTTCCCGGATACTGCAATTCCACACCAGAGCGGCCCCTGGCCGTACCGAGGAGTATTATCATGCAAAGGAAGACTTTCGTTCTGTTATCTGCCCTGAGTCTGGGTCTGATCGCCTGTGGTGAATCGGCGGAAGAAGCCAAGGAGAGCATCAGCAGCACAGCCGAACAGGCCAGCGAATCCATGCAGGAATCCATGTCCAGCATGGCTGAAAAGGGCGAAGAAGCCTGGGAAAGCACCAAGGAAAAAGCAGCCGAGATGGGTAAAGCGGCTGAAGAAAAGGCTGCCGAGATGGGAGAGAGCCTCTCCGAAACAGCCGAAAGCCTGGGCGACAGCACAGCTGAAGCCGCTGAAAACGTGAAAGATTCCACCAGTGAAGCCTACGAGTCAGCCAAAGAGAAAACACAGGCCATGCTCGACAAGGCCTCCGGCGAATAATTGCCTGACGGCGGGTCGGGCTTTCGCCCGCCCCGCTTCCCCCCTCAGCCAGCGATTGTCTATATTGATAAAACAAACAGACAGGAGGCTGACATGCACATTGCCGTTCCCCGTGAAATCAAGAATCAGGAATACCGGGTCGGTCTGATTCCCTCGGGTGTCAGGGAACTGGTCAGCCAGGGCCACCAGGTCACGGTAGAACATCACTGTGGCGCCGGCATTGGCTTCACAGACGAAGATTACCGTGCTGCTGGCGCCAGCATAGAAAAAGACCCCGGACGACTGTTCGGCAACGCCGAGCTCATCATCAAGGTCAAGGAACCCCAGCCAACTGAATGCCAGCGCCTGCGACGCGGGCAAATTCTGTTCACCTACCTGCACCTGGCACCAGATCCCCGGCAGGCTGAGGGTCTGCTGACCTCGGAATGCAGTGCCATTGCCTATGAAACCGTCACAGATAGCCACGGTGCGCTGCCTCTGCTGGCACCCATGTCGGAAGTGGCGGGTCGCCTGGCAACCCAGGCCGGAGCCCACTGCCTGGAGAAAGCCCAGGGCGGCAAGGGCATTCTGCTCGGTGGCGTACCCGGTGTCGCACCTGGCCGCGTGGTGGTGCTGGGTGGTGGCGTGGTTGGTCTGCATGCGGCCCGCATGGCGATGGGTCTGGGTGCACAAGTCACCCTCTTCGACCGCTCCCTGCCTCGCCTGAAAACCCTGGAAGAGCAATTTGGCCCCCAGCTGCAGACGCGTTACAGCACCCGCGAGAGTGTCGAACAGGCGCTGTTGCAGGCAGACCTGGTGATCGGAGCCGTACTGATTCCGGGCGCGGCCGCACCGAAGCTGGTCACGCGCGAGCAGCTGAGTCGCATGCAAGCGGGAACGGTGCTGGTGGATGTTGCCATCGACCAGGGGGGCTGCTTTGAAACCAGTCACCCCACCACCCATGATGATCCGACTTTTGTGGTCGATGACATCGTGCACTACTGCGTGGCCAATATGCCCGGTGCGGTCGCCAGAACCTCGACCGAGGCATTGACCAATGCCACCCTGCCCTACATCCAGAAACTGGCGGACCAGGGCCTGAAGGCGCTGAAGCAAGACCCCGGTTTTCTGGCCGGATTGAACGTCCACCAGGGCCATGTCACCTGTGAGCCCGTAGCCACAGCACTGGATCTGCCCTACCAGGCACCTGAGAGTCTGATTTAGGCTCCGCTCAGCTTCTGGCATTAGTCAGCCAGAGCCCGGCAAGTACGACCAGAACGCCTACCCAGACACCAAAGGCATACTGTTCATCAAAGTACCACTTGCCGATCAAGAGGCCCACCAAAGCCGCGATGCACCCCATCTGGCTGAGAAAAACGGCATTGGAGCGCTTCTGTAGCTCGAAGAAGCCCAGATAGGTCAAGGCCGTCAACACCATCTGCAAGGCAACCAGGCCATAAGCCCCGGAACCAGCAGACGCCGGCAGGATGGCACTGCCCTCAAACGCGATATACCCCAGCAACCAGGCACTTGCGGCCAGCATCATGCCGGCTGCCAAGGTCACCGGAGGCAGGCCGGCGGGCCAGGCGATGCTGCGATACACATTGCCCACGGCCAGTGATACCGGCACCGCCAGCCCCAGCAGATACCAGTGCAAGGTAGTCACACTGATCACATCCAGTTGCACCCAGACGATCCAGAAACAGCCCAGGCAGGCCAGTGCGATGCCTCCTGCGCGCTGAAGGTTGGGACCTTCCAGGCGTATCATCAGTGCAAACAGCAGCGTGAATATGGGCGGAAACGCATACAGCGTTGAAGCGAAACCGGGACCGATTTTGCCGACCACAAAAAACGCCAGCGCATTCGGAAACGCCACACCCGTGGCCCCGGTGACAAGACAGTAGCGCAGCACTTTGTGGTTAGCTGTCCGGGCCAGATGTCGCAAGGAAAGCAAGGCCAACAGTGCCCCTGCGCCCAGTGTCTGCCAGAAGGCATAGACCGCCGGCGGAATGCCGGCGTCTGTGGCCAGACGGGCCAGTGGCAGCATCAGGGCGATCAGGCTCCCATTGAACAACAGCAGGGCAAAGGCCGTGGCGGAAGGTTTGTGATGGATGCGGCTGGACATGTCTGAATTCTCCTGCTGTCGTCCTGGTGCGGTACGGTCGTCCTGGTCCGGTACTGTCCCGACTGAATGGATGCCCAGTTTGATACAGGCTGAAGCGAAAATAATCCGTGTTTCTGGAATATAATCTTTTCCAGTACAGAAACAATCAGCGGAGCTTCTCATGGCCAGTGACAAACTTCAGGCATTACGCGTTTTTCGCCGCGTGGCAGAACTTGGCAGCTTCAGCGCCGCCGCAGAGGATCTGAACCTGACGCCAGCGACAGTCAGCAAGCACATTGCTTTCCTCGAGCAGAGTGTCGGTACCCGGCTGATTCATCGCACAACCCGGCGCATGCACCTGAGCGATGCCGGCACACATTACCTGGCCAGTGTGCGTCGGATACTGGATGAACTGGACGAAACCGAAAGCCGGGTGCGCGGTCTGGATGCGAGCCCGCAGGGCAAGATCCGGGTCAATGCCCCCATGTCCTTCGGTCTCAGCCACCTGCCCCCGATAATTGACAGTTTTCTTCAGACCTACCCGGATATCGAGGTGGATCTGCAACTGAGTGACCAGGTAGTGGATCTGGTTGAGCGTGGCGTGGATCTGGCCCTGCGAATCCGGGAGCAACTGCCCGACTCCAGCCTGACCGCGCGACGGCTCTGTGCCACCCACCGGGTGGTGTGTGCCTCACCAGCCTACCTGGCAACCCGGGGCACCCCCCAGCACCCGGATGATCTGCAAGAGCACCGCTGTCTGCTGTACTCACGTCACAGTTCACCCCGTCGCTGGCAGCTGGGCAAGCAAGTGGTTGAAGTGAATGGTCGCTATCAGGTCGACAGCAGTCTGGCCATTCGCGACAGTGTGCTTAATGGCCAGGGCATCACCCTGATCCCGACTTTCCTGGTGTACCGTGAGCTGAAGGAAGGCCGGCTCAAAGCCCTGTTGCCTGACTACCCGCCCACGGGTCACGACCTGTATGCCGTATTCCCCCCGGGACAGCACAGACCCGACCGCGTGCGGGCGTTTGTGGAGCACCTGGTGAGTGCTTTTGGCTCGCCCCCCTACTGGGATGTCTACTGAAGGATCCACGCTTTATTTTCCTTATGGGAAACAATCAATTTCCAAAGCAGGTATTTTTTCGAACCAGGACGCAATTTACAGTGGGCTCCGACATCAACCACTTGAGCAGGAGCACACCATGTCTTTACTTCAGGCCCTGAACTGGCGCTATGCCGTCCGCGAATTCAACAATACCCGGATTCCGGAAACCCTGATTAACACCCTGCTGGAGGCCACGCGCCTCAGCCCCTCATCTTACGGCCTTCAGCCCTACAGGCTGGCGCTGGTGCGGCCGGATTCCTTGCGGGCGCGTTTACTCACGCATTCCTACGGACAGGAAAAGGTGCTCAGGTCTTCACATCTGGTGGTATTGGCTGCGGAGACAGACATCGGCGATCACACCGTTGAGCGGTATGTTGAGGCCCTGTGTGAGAGTCGCCAGCTCACGCGGGCAGACATAGCGGGCTATGTGGATCACATGAAATCTGCGCTGGCTGCCAAGACGCAGGCGCAGCGGCAGCAATGGGCATGTGAGCAGGCTTACATTGCGCTGGGCAACCTGCTTACCAGTGCTGCCCTGTTAGGCATCGATGCCTGCCCCATGACCGGGTTTGACGCAGCAGGCTACGACCGCGAACTGGATTTCGCCCCCCTGGGCCTGCACACCGTTGCGATCGTGGCACTGGGGGAACGCAGCCCGGAGGATCACAGCGCCACTCAGGCGAAGGTCCGCCGGCCGCGCGAGTCATTTGTTCTTGAATACTGATGAGGGCGCAGGCCTTCACTGTGGCGGGAGCGCCGCGTCAGCTGCGGCTCCTCAACCAGGCGCGCCAGCCCCCGTGGCGGGTAATTTCGGTCGCGCCTTCCAGCCCGGAACCTTCGCAAATGAAACCCGGCAGCCAGCGGCCATCGGCCAGCTCGACTTTGCCGATGCCCAGCGGGGCCGGAATTTCCGAGACAAAGCTGCCGAACTGTTCGGCCGGAAGCTGCCAGACCTCGACCTCGATATCCGCCTCGCTGCTGGCATCCCGTACCATGCCGGGGCGCATCGGTGGCCCGCCTGCCAGGGCATAGAGCCGGTAGCCTCGGGCGCTGCGGGTCAGTTCCACCTTTGTCCCCCCCCGTTCAAGCAGCTGCCAGTTCAGCGGCAGCCCTTCCAGATGCGCGCCGCAGACCACAACGGGAATATGACTGGCCGGTGAACGCGATGGGGTCGCTCCCTGAATCGGGGCCTGGGTCTCGCCACCGGCCTGGCTAACACGCTCCAGAGCCGCCGCCAGGGAAAGCAGGCGCTTGTCGGTGAACGCGTCATGGAACAAGGTCAGCCCGAACCCGACGCCACTGGGCAGGCGCGCTGTTGGCACCGCCACGGCGGCGAGATCGAGCAGATTCATGAAGTTGGTGTAGGTGCCAAGCCGCGAGTTCAGCTCAATCGGATTCTGCTGCACCGCATCGATGGGGTAACAGGTCGGCGCGGTCGGTGTCACCAGCACATCGAAGGCTTGCAACAGCGGCTCAACGGCCTTGCGGAAGCCCTTGAGTGTGTACTGGGCGCTGAAAGTATCCAGTGCAGACAGCCCCTGTGCGGGTTCGATGATTTCGCGGATCACGGGAAGCAAGGCCTGCGGCTGGCTGCTGATCAGATCTTTCACCGCGAGATAGCGCTCGGCAACCCAGGGCCCCTGATACAAGAGACGCGCGGCATCGAAGAAAGGCGCGAAATCCACGGCCTCTCCCTGCCCCCCGGCCTGTTCGAGTTGTTTGAGACCAGCTTCAAAGGCGGCTTCCGAATCCGGGTCGCCAAAGAACTGCCACTGATCCCGCTGCGGGAAGGCAAAACGGAAACCGCCTTGCGGCTCGCCCGAAGCGGCCGGTCTGGCGATGCCCGCCGCAAAGTAGCGTGCGCCGTTGTGATAGGGGTTGGCGCGCGACCAGGGGTTGCGGGTATCTTCCCTGGCAACGATATCCAGCAGAAAGTTGGCTTCGCTGGCGTCATGCGCAAACAGGGTAACGCAATCCAGGCTCGCACAAGCCGGTACTACGCCTCGTGTGCTCAGTAATCCACGACTGGGCTTGAGGCCGACAAGACCGTTGAAGGCCGCCGGGACCCGGCCGCTGCCGGCGGTATCGGTGCCGAGTGAAAAGGCCACCTGCCCCAGGGCCACCGCCACGGCGGAACCCGCGCTGGACCCCCCGGAAATGTACTCCGGGTTCAGCGTATTGCGGCATGCCCCCCAGGGTTCCGGCGAGCGCACTCCCACCAGCCCCGTTGCAAACTGGTCCATGTTGGTCTTGCCGATCGGCACCGCACCGGCGCGGATCAACAGCTCCACCACGGGCGCATGTTCATCCGGTGTATAGGCAAATTCGGCACAGGCCGCGGTGGTCGGAATATCGGCCACATCAATGTTGTCCTTGACCGCAAAGGGCACTCCATACAACGGCAGTTCTTCCGGGCTGCGCTGCTCCAGAAACGCCAGATAGGGCCCCAGTTCTTCAACAGACAATACATGAATCCAGGCATTGTGCTGATCCGCTGCGGCCTGCTCTCGGCAGCCCAGCAACCAGTCCCGCGCGGAGAGCGCCCCGGAATGATAGGCAGCCAGCAGGGCCGCCACGGTATTCTTCTGCTTCATGCGCTTGCTTCCTCTATCAGGATCATGGGCTGTCCGGCCCGGATCGCCGCCCCTTCGGGCTTCAGGATGTCTGTCACGATGCCGCTGGCCGGGCTCGTCAGCGGCAGTTCCATCTTCATTGACTCAAGAATCGCGAGTGTCTGTCCGGCTTCGACCTCATCCCCGGCGTTCACCAGCGTCTTCCACACGCTGCCGGTCACGGATGCCTCCACCACAGTCACCCCATCCGGATAAGCCTGCGGAAGGTCTTCGCCTGAAGACTCTGCCGCCGCCGATTCAAAGTTGATCTGCCCGCTTTCAATCCAGCGCTGCAACTCCGCCTGAAAGGCAGCATCGCGCTTCTGCGTGAAATCCTGGATCGCCGTCTGGTTCCGGCTCAGGAAAGCCTCGTACTCACGCAGACTGAACTCGGTTTCCTCAATCTTCAGCGGGTAGTCGCCGCGCGGAAAGTTTTCACGGATATCGAGCAACTCATCCGCACTGACCTCGTAGAAACAGATCTGATCGAAGAAGCGCAGCAGCCAGGGCTGGGTGAACTCGCGGGTCTGGTGATAGCGGTTCCACATCTGCAGGGTACGCCCCACAAACTGATAGCCCCCCGGCCCTTCCATGCCATACACACACAGGTAGGAACCCCCGATGCCCACCGAGTTCTCGGCGGTCCAGGTTCGCGCCGGGTTGTACTTGGTCGTCACCAGTCGGTGCCTGGGGTCCATGGGCGTGGCCACGGGGGCACCAAGATAAACATCGCCCAGCCCCATCACCACATAGCGCGCCTCAAACAGCACCTTCTTGACTTCGTCAATGCTGTCCAGCCCGTTGATACGGCGAATGAATTCGATGTTGTCCGGGCACCAGGGCGCGTCTGCGCGGACACTTTGCTGATACTTCTCCACCGCCAGGCGGCATTGCGGGTCATCCCAGCTGAGCGGCAGATGAATGATGCGGGAAGGCACGGTGAGATCATCGATAGCCGCCAGTTCCGCTTCCGCCTGCTGCAGGTGGCTCAGCAAAGCCTGCTGAGAGATTTTATCCGGGTCATAGCGTACCTGCAGGGAACGGATACCCGGTGTCATTTCTTCAAGCCCGTGCAAGCCGGCCTTATTCAGCGCTTCCATCAGCACATGCACGCGAAAGCGCAGGCGCAGATCCAGTGCCTGGGGGCCGTATTCCACCAGCAGATAGCGGTCACCGGCTGGCCGGTAGACCACGGCCGGACGATCTTCTGTCGCCTCCAGGCGTGACAGGACCGCGCCCTGCCGCAGCAGATCCTCGACCAGCGGCAGCGACTGTGGGTCCGGTTGCGCCCGCTCACGGGCCTGTGCCTGAGTCACCGGCTGAAATCGAATGCGATCACCCGGACGCAACTGTCCCAGTTTCCAGCACTCCGCTTCGATGACCGTAGCCGGGCAGACAAAGCCCCCCAGAGAGGGCCCGTCCGGCCCCAGAATGACCGGCATATCGCCGGTAAAGTCAATGGTCCCCAGCGCGTAAGCGTTGTCGTGAATGTTGGAGGGGTGCATCCCCGCCTCACCGCCATCGGTACGTGCCCAGTCGGGTTTGGGGCCAATGAGGCGAACGCCCGTGCGGCTGGAGTTGTAGTGCACCTCCCAGTCGGCCGCAAAGAAGCGTTTGATGTCATCCGGGGTGAAGAAGTCCGGCGCGCCGTGGGGGCCATAGATCACAGAAATGGTCCAGTGGCGGTTCTCTGGCGCAACGTAGGCAAGAGCCGCATCCAGAGCCCGACCGGCCTGCGGCGGCCTGGCCAGCGGCGCGCACAGATGCAGCACATCGCCCACCTGCAGGCCTCTGCCGGCATGGCCCCCGAACTGGCCCAGGGTAAAGGTCGAACGGGAACCGAGATAAGGCTGGGTATCCAGCCCACCCTCGATCAGAAAGCAGGTTCGCATGCCGTCTTCAATCTTGCCCATGCTGAGTGTCTGGCCGGCTTCAGCCAGACAGACGGTATTCATGGGCACGGCCACCCCATCGAGTTCCGCCCGGATCGGCGCGCCGGTGAGAACAAAATGCCGGGAGGTATTGAAGCGCAGGGTCGCGCCCTGCAGGGT
>JAUIAZ010000136.1 GCA_030427465.1 Gammaproteobacteria bacterium
TCAGCCGGGATCTGATCGACAAGGGCAACATCCGCAGAACCTATCTTGGTATCAGTGCGCGGCCACTGTCGCCTGAAGAAACGGCCTTCTTCGGGCCGATCACGAGAGGTGGGTTGCTGATCACACAACTGGTAGCCGACAGTCCGTCTGAAAAGGCAGGCATACAGCCCGGAGACATCCTGGTCGGCATCGAGGTATCCGGGGCGGCTGTCCGGAATGCCAACCTGCAACAAGCATTACGCCAGCTTCCGCCTGACCAGGCGCTAGCTTTCTCTCTACTTCGTGCGGGCAAGCTGATCAGGCTGACTCTAAGAACGGACTCGCGCCTAGAGTAGAACCGGTAGCCACGCCGTCTATCTGGCGCTGATCACTGATCCTTGAAGCGGTACTCTGCAGAACGGGCATGGGCGGTCAACCCCTCCCCTCTCGCCAGTACGGAGGCGATACGACCAACCCGGTTGGCGCCCTCATGAGTAAAGCCAATCAGGGAGCTACGTTTCTGAAAGTCGTAGACTCCGAGTGGGCTGGAAAACCGGGCTGTACCAGCTGTTGGCAGTACATGGTTAGGACCTGCGCAATAGTCACCAAGAGCTTCTGCCGTATAACGCCCCATGAAAATGGCACCGGCATGACGAATGTCTGGCAAAAGACTCTCTGGGTCCTCAACTGACAGCTCCAGGTGTTCCGGCGCGATACGGTTGATGATCTCCAGAGATTTGGTCTGGCTTTCCGACAGCACCAGGAAACCCCGTTGCTGCAAAGACGCCTCGATGATTTCTCTTCTCTCCATTTCAGGCAAGCGCGCCTCAATGGCGGCCTGGACCTCATCCAGGTACTCTGCACTTTCGCTGATTAAAATCGACTGGGCATTTTCATCATGCTCTGCCTGGGAAAACAGATCCATGGCAATCCAGTCTGCGGGTGTATTGCCATCGCAATAAACACAGATTTCCGAAGGACCGGCAATCATATCGATACCAACCACACCGAAGACCTGCCGCTTGGCTGTTGCCACATAGATGTTGCCCGGCCCAACAATCTTATCCACCCGGGGTACCGACTGCGTTCCATAGGCCAATGCGGCGACTGCTTGCGCGCCACCGATGGTAAACACACGATCCACTTCCGCCACCGCTGCAGCAGCCAGCACGAGATCATTCACGTGACCATCCGGTGTGGGAACGACCATGACGATCTCTGAGACACCTGCCACCTTGGCCGGAATTGCATTCATCAGAACACTACTGGGGTACGCCGCCTTGCCACCCGGCACATAGATCCCCACGCGATCCATTGGCGTGACCTTTTGCCCGAGAACACTGCCATCTTCCTCCGTATAGCGCCAAGATTCCTGAACTTGCCGCTCATGATAGCGACGCACTCGCTCGGCGGCCTCCTTAAGCGCATCGTACTGCGCCACGGGCACCCGACTGACCGCTTGCTTCAGGTCTTCCCGCTTCAGTTCCAGTTCACTGACCGAGCCCACCTGAAGACGATCGAAGCGTGCCGTGAATTCAATCAGGGCCTGGTCGCCTTTTTTCCGGATGTCCGAAATGATGGCCGCCACCCGGCTCTCGACATCCTGATAGGAGTCTTCTTCATAGGCCAGTGCCGCGCTCAGCTGGTCGGAAAACTGACTATCGGCACTGTTGAATCGTCTGATCTTCATGTTGCTGTCTCTTGCCTTCTTCTGGCTACTACGGCCTGTTCCAGTCCTTCGATTACCGGTGCCAGTATCCGGTACTTCATTTTCATGGCCGCCTGGTTTGCGATCAGGCGCGAAGAGATATCGGCTATCAGCTCACGCGCCTCCAGGCCGTTGGCCTTGAGCGTGTTACCCGTATCCACGATGTCGACGATTTCTTCTGCCAGTCCCATCAGGGGAGCAAGCTCCATTCCGCCGTACAGCTTGATCAGGTCTGCCTGAACTCCGTTGGCCGCGTAGTACTGTCTGGCCACATTGACGAACTTCGTGGCCACGCGGCGTCTGCGCCGGGGCGGCACATGCCCTTTGATGCCTGCGGTCATCAGCCGGCATTTGGCAATTTCCAGGTCCAGTGGTTCACACAGGTTTTCTGCTGCATTCTCCAGCAGCACATCCTTTCCTGATACACCCAGATCAGCCACGCCATAGGATACATAAGTCGGAACATCCGTGGCCCGAAGCACCACCAGCCTGACTTCAGGGCGGTTCGTGTCAAAGATCAGCTTTCTGCTTTTCCGGATATCATCCTGTGGCTCGATCCCGGCCTGAGCCAGCAGGGGCAAGGTGTCGTCGAGAATACGCCCTTTGGACAGCGCTATCACCATTGAATCTTGCTGTTGCATAGTTATCTGTCGCCTAACTTGGTACGCGGCGGATGCGGCCGCCCAATGCCTGTATCTTCTCCTCGATACACTCATAGCCCCGGTCGATGTGATAGATCCGGTCAACCAGCGTATCTCCCTGGGCCACCAGGCCGGCAATAACCAGACTGGCGGATGCCCTGAGATCGGTTGCCATCACCGGCGCCCCTTCCAGTTGAGGGACCCCTTCAATGATCGCCGTATTGCCTTCCAGGCGTATGTGCGCGCCCATGCGGGACAGCTCCTGAACGTGCATGAAGCGGTTTTCAAAAACGGTTTCCGTGACGGTAGCGGTGCCTTCAGCCACCGCATTCATCGCCACAAACTGAGCCTGCATGTCTGTCGGAAAAGCCGGGTATGGCGCCGTTCTGAAGCTGACCGCCCGTGGGCGGTTGCCCCGCATGTCCAGCTCGATCGACTCTTTGCCGGTTGTAATATGGGCGCCCGCTTCTTCCAGCTTCAGCAATACCGCTTCCAGCAAATCTGCCCGGGTATCTTTCAGACGGACCCGTCCTCGGGTTGCTGCCGCAGCAACCAGGTAAGTCCCGGTTTCAATCCGGTCTGGCAGTACGTTGTAATCACAGCCCCCCAGACTCTTAACCCCATTGATCGTAATCGTTGAGGTTCCATGCCCCTGAATATCCGCCCCCATGGCGATCAGGCATTCGGCAAGATCGACCACTTCCGGTTCGCGCGCAGCGTTTTCCAGGATGGTCTGCCCCTCTGCAAGCGCAGCCGCCATCATCAGATTTTCGGTACCGGTTACCGTGACGGTTTCGAGGTAGATATGAGCCCCTTTCAGGCGCCCCTTGCTTCTGGCCTTGATGTAGCCGTTCTCCACCACAATATCGGCGCCCATCAACTCCAGGCCGTGAATATGCAGATCGACTGGCCGGCTGCCGATGGCGCAGCCGCCAGGCAGCGACACTTCTGCTTCACCGAAGTGAGCCAGCAAAGGGCCCAGCACCAGAATTGAGGCACGCATGGTTTTCACCAGTTCATAGGGTGCCGTCAGGTGCTGGATTGTATTGGCGTGGGTCTCGACGCTGAGGTTTTCGTCAATCGTCAGTTCAACTCCCATCCGCCCCATCAGCTCGATCATGGTCGTGACATCATTCAGGTGCGGCAGATTGCCGATCTTGACCGGTTTTTCTGCCAGCAGAGTCGCCGCCAGGATCGGCAGAGCCGCATTCTTGGCGCCACTGATGCGGATCTCCCCATCGAGGGGCTTTCCGCCGGTAATCAGTAATTTATCCATTGGCCAGTCCGCTATCCGCCCATTGCTTCTGCGTATAGGTTTTGATGCTGACCGCATGCACCGTGCCATCAACAATCAGATCATTAATCGGCGCATACACCAGCTGCTGTTTCTTTACAGGGCTCATGCCCTCAAAAACGTCTCCGATTGCGACGACCTGATAATGATACCCGTCGCCTGTCACGCTCACCTGGCAATCAGGCAACGCAGCCTGAATCTTTTTTTCCAAGTCATCAGGTGACATCAATTTACCTCCAGATTGATTTAATGATTGCTGATTGGCAGTACGTCTTCGAGCCCACACACTCTGGCAACGGCCATCATGTCGTCAGAAAGGCCTGTTATCTGCAGTGCCTTGCGCACCTTGCGAACATCAGAGTACCACCGGATCAACAGGGAAAATAACAGGCTGCTGCCCCGGATATCGGGCTCAATAAAGACTCTGACTTCGTCCCCCTGGAACGCATTGATGGCCTCACGCCCCTGCTGGCGAATACCGGGGGCGGTTTCAAAACTCAGGCGCCCCTTGACCGTCAGTTCGAGACTGCCGGAAGATTGCTGGACTTCGAGCTGACTTCCAGGCATCAGGACTTATCCGTTATCTCAGTCTCTTCAACCGTGGTTGACCATCCGGAGATGACTGTATCTATGTTTCCTCGAGCCTTGGCGATTTCCTGATCGAACTTTTCCCGGAAAGCCAGCCCGACATTCACCCCGTTCACAATGACATTTTCCAACAGCCAGCCCCTTTGCGGGTTCCGGTACATGGCATAAACGACCGGATAGACGTTGCCGGAAGAAGATGTTACCTGCAGGTTCACTGTAGCCCGGTTGTCATCACGCGCATGCCCTTCGCCATCTATCACATTGACGCTGAAGTCACCGCTTTCCACCAGCGTCTTGCCATAGGCACGGAACAGGCTGCGTTTGAAAACCTCAATAAAGGCTGCCTGCTGTTCGCTACTGGCACCCCGCCGATGCTTGCCCATCACCCGGGCTGCAATCCGCTCGAAGTCCACAACTTCCTTCAGGGCACCCTCCATGATTTCGTAGAAGCGTTCGGCATCTTCATAGTAAACCTGCCGATTGGCGTTCAGTTCGGACACGAGATTGTCGGTGCTGTCACGTACCGACTTGACTGCCTCTGACCCGGCATCTGCCTGTGCCTGCATCCCCAGGCCCAGCAAGGAAAGAAACACCAAAGAAAGCCCGGCAACCTGCACGGCCCGCGATATCCAGTTACTCATCTGATTCATTCCAGTATCTCCTGCCGTTTACATTTGGCTGGTGGCAAAAGTGCTGATCAACTTTTCCAGGTTGAGGGCACTCTGTGTACTGTAGAAATAGTCTCCATTCTCCAGAGTTTCCAGGTCCCCGCCTATGGAAACATCCACGTACTTGTCGCCCAGAAGGCCGGAGGTGCTGATGACGGCGATACTGTCTGTCGAGATATAGTCCACCTCTGTATCAATGGCCATCTCGACCCGGGCCTTGAGGGACTCCCGGTCCAGCGTGATGGACGTCACCTGACCAATCGTCACACCGGCCAGGGACACCTTCCCCCTGGGCCGCAGGCCGCCGACATCATCGAACTCGGCAATCAGTGTGTAGGTCTGCTTTCCGGGAGACAGGGACAAACCGCTGACTTCCAGCGCCAGCAGAAACAATGCGCCGATACCCAGCAGAACAAAGCCACCCACGGCCAATTCAACTTTCCGAGAATACATGGTTCAGAACTCCCCAAACATGACAGCGGTCAGCACAAAATCAAGACCCAGTACCGCCAAGGATGAATAAACTACGGTGCGGGTCGTTGAGGCGCTGATCCCTTCGGAGGTCGGCACGCAATCGTAACCCTGAAAAACGGCAATCCAGGTGCACACCACCCCGAATACGATGCTCTTGATGACGCCATTGAGCACATCATCACTGAAATCCACGGCAGACTGCATATTGCTCCAGAAGGCGCCTTCATAGACACCCAGCCAGTCCACACCGACCATTTTGCCTCCCCATATCCCGACAATGCTGAAGATCATGGCCAGCAGCGGCAGGGCCAGGAAGCCCGCGATCAGGCGCGGTGCAATCACCTGCCTCAAGGGGTCGACTCCCATCATTTCCAGGCTGGAAAGCTGCTCTGTCGCTTTCATCAGTCCGATTTCAGCCGTCAGTGCACTGCCTGCGCGACCCGCAAAGAGCAAGGCTGTGACAACCGGCCCCAGTTCACGCACCAGTGTCAGAGCGATCATCTGACCAATAGCCTGTTCGGAACCGTAGTCCACCAGAATGGTATAGCCCTGCAGCCC
The DNA here is from genome assembly GCA_030427465.1 of Gammaproteobacteria bacterium. Taxonomy (GTDB): domain Bacteria; phylum Pseudomonadota; class Gammaproteobacteria; order Pseudomonadales; family Oleiphilaceae; genus JADJWY01. The sequence goes on from JAUIAZ010000136.1 coordinate 5,911, forward strand.
CAGCACCATCCCGATGAACAGCCCGCTGACGATGATAATAAGCAGGGAAAGGACTCCGGTGCTGAAAAGCTGCTGGATAAACAGGCGGCTGAATATCAGGCGGGGAATGAAGAGCGCTCCGCCAGCAAGGAACAGGGCCGAACGCCCCAGGGTAGCCAGCCTGTGAAGGGTCTGGCGGCCAATCTGCTGCAACCAGAGACTCACCGTCCGCCCCCTCCGATCAGATCTTCCGTGTAATCTCCGGCCGGGTAATGAAACGGCACCGGACCATCCGGCAACCCCTGCAGGAATTGCTGCACGAAATCGCTGCCATGGTCACGCAATTCAACCGGGCTCCCTTCGCCCATGACTTTACCGTCGGCAATAATCACCAGATGATCCGTAATGCTGAGAGACTCCTGTATATCGTGGGATACAAGCACACTGGTCAGCCCCATGGCATCGTTCAGCAGGCGGACAAGCTGCACTATAACTGCCATGGCTATCGGGTCCTGGCCAGTGAAAGGTTCGTCATACATGATCATGTCGGGGTCCATGATGATACTGCGAGCCAGTGCCGCACGCCTTGCCATGCCGCCACTGAGTTCGCTTGGCATCAGATCACGGGCACCCCTGAGACCAACGGCGCTCAGCTTCATCAAAACCAGATCACGTATCATGGATTCCGGAAGTTCCGTGTGAACCCTGAGAGGAAAGGCCACGTTTTCAAATACAGTCAGATCCGAGAACAGGGCCCCGGACTGAAACAACATCCCCATTCTTTTGCGCAGATCATAAAGCTGGGACCGCTTGAGTTTCGGCACATCGTGCCCGTCCACCAGGATATGCCCGGAGTCCGGCCTCAACTGACCGCCGATCAATCGCAGCAAGGTCGTCTTACCGGTGCCACTCGGGCCCATGATGGTTGTAATCCTGCCTCTGGGAATTCGCAGCGTCACATTATCAAAGATGGCCCGGTCGCCGCGCGAGAAGCTCATATCCCTGATTTCGACGAAGTTCTGCGACGACGCCTGCACCATAAAATTTTCTGCCCTGCAAAGAAGTGGCCAACTATACACCATGGCTTTACCCGGCACCACACAGACGGCGGTTGCCTGCCTTCGCCAAGCTTCTATAATGGACTCATCCGCCAGCCAAGAGTTCCCGATGAGCATAGATTTTTCCAGTGACTTTCTTGAAGCCGCCCGCCGCACGATCACCATTGAGCGTGACTCTGTCAGCGCCCTGCTGGAGCACCTCGATGCCGGATTCACCAAAGCGTGTGAACTGGCACTGGCATGCAGCGGCCGGATAGTCGTCACCGGCATGGGCAAGTCAGGCCACATCGGCTCCAAGATCGCAGCAACGCTGGCATCCACAGGCACTCCTTCTTTCTTCGTCCATCCCGGGGAAGCCAGTCACGGTGACCTGGGCATGATCACACGCGGCGATGTGGTTCTGGCGCTATCCAATTCCGGTACCACCAGTGAAGTGGTCACCTTGTTACCGCTCCTCAAGCGTCTCGGTGTCCCGCTGATCAGCATGACCGGCAATCCCGACTCCCTGCTGGCCAGGAGCGCCGATACTCACCTGTATGCCGGCGCCGAACAGGAAGCCTGCCCCCTGGGACTGGCTCCGACGTCCAGCACCACGGTTGCGCTGGTGATGGGAGATGCGCTGGCAGTGGCCCTGCTTGAAGCACGAGGATTCAGTGCGGAGGATTTTGCTTTCTCACACCCGGGCGGTGCTCTGGGACGTCGCCTGCTGCTGAAGACAGAAGATATCATGCACAGCGGGGCGCGTATCCCGGAGAGTACCCCGGATACGCCACTGTCCCAGGCGCTTCTGGAGATGAGCAGCAAGGGGCTCGGCATGACCTGTATTGTCGACGACCAGGGGATGCTCACGGGAGTCTTCACCGATGGTGACCTGCGCCGCGCGCTGGACAAAAGCATCGATCTGCACAAAACACCGATCAGGGAATTGATGACCTCCCCCTGCGCCTCAGTTGACCGGGAAAGCCTGGCAGCCGAGGCGTTGCGTATCATGGAAGAGAAAAAGATCAATGCCTTGCCGGTTACCGACGCCAGCGGCCAGCTCGTGGGTGCACTGAATATGCACGATTTGCTGAGGGCCGGCGTGATATGACCAACGCTCCGCGACTTGATAAGGCTCTGGCAGAGCGCCTGAAGGATATCCGCCTGCTCGCTCTGGACGTTGATGGTGTGCTCACCGATGGCAGGCTGTACTTTGCCGCCAGCGGCGACGAATTGAAGGCTTTTAACATATTGGATGGCCTCGGACTCAAGCTCGTGCGACAGGCTGGCGTTGAAGTGGCCCTGATTACAGGCCGGGACTCCCCGCTGACTCGCCGCCGGGCCGAAGACCTGAAAATCCGCCACCTGGTGCAGGGGCGCGAGGACAAACTGGTTGCGCTTAAAGAGCTGCTGGGAACGCTGCAGATCGGGCTTGGGGAAGTTGCTTATGTCGGTGATGACCTGCCCGACCTGTCAGCTATCCGCGCAGTCAGAGCCGGCATCTCGGTCAGCAACGGCCACTGGCGGGTCAAGCAGGATGCCGTATACATCACACAACAATCCGGTGGCCATGGTGCAGT
>JAUIAZ010000518.1 GCA_030427465.1 Gammaproteobacteria bacterium
GGCCAGATACTCCTTGTCGATCTTTTCCTGCAGTGTCTGTGGTAAGGTTTGACTATTCATGCATTTCCCTCCTCGCGATGGCTGTGTGGGAACAGCAGATCCAGAAATTTCTGGGCCGTTGGTTGGGGAGCATGGTTCTCCAGACCCGGCCTCTCGTTGGCTTCAATAATGACGTATTCGTTCCCTTCGTGGTCTGGCACCAGAAAATCCAGGCCCACCACCGGGATATCCAGCGCCATTGCGGCTTCCACGGCTGCTTTGGCCAGCTCCGGGTTCAGTGAGCCGGTAACATCGTCGAGGGTTCCCCCTGTGTGCAGATTGGCGGTCTTGCGAACGGTGATTTCTGTTCCGGCCTCCGGCACGCTGTCCCAGTCGAAGCCATTTTCCCGGATACAGCGATAGGTTTCATCGTCCAGCGGTATACGACTCTCCCCGCCGGTGGCTGCCTGACGCCGGCGACTCTGTTTCTCGATCAGGTCTCGCAGCGTATGCTTGCCATCTCCCCTCACGTGCGGCGGTCGGCGGATCGCCGCCGCCACCACTTCATAGCCGATCACCACGATGCGCAGGTCATGACCGGGGCAGTAGGTTTCCAGCAACACCCGCTCACTGTACTTCTGTGCCTCTTTCACTGCTTCCAGCACTGCATCGCTGCTGCGCAGATCGACCGCAACCCCCATGCCCTGCTCGCCATCGACCGGTTTAACCACGATGGCACCATGCTTTTCCAGAAACGCCAGGGCCGTGGAATCAGACTGATACAAGATGTGCTCGGGCGTCTTCAGGTTGCGCTTGCGCAGCACCCGGTGGGTCAGGGTTTTATCCTGACACAGAGTCAGGGTGATGGCGCTGGTCAGGTCACTCAATGACTCATTACAACGGATGCTGCGTCCGCCGAAAATCAGGGTAAAAAGATTACGCTCGGCATCGTCCACCTCGACCTTGATCCCCCGACGCAGCGCCTCATCGATGATTATCTGGGCATAAGGATTCAGACGCGGCTTTTCAGGGCCCACAAACAGGCGCTCGTTAATGGCATTTTTCTTCTTGATGGCGAAGGTGCGGATGGCCTGGAAGCCGAGCTTGGTGTACAGGGCCTTGGCTTCAGCATTGTCGTGCATCACGCTCAGGTCCAGATACTGACATCCGCGTGCCTGAAAATATTCGATCAGGTAGCGGACCATGGCTTCGCCCACCCCGGCAACCATGCACTCGGTTGAAACCGCCAGGCACCAGAGGCTCGACCCTTTGTTCGGATCACTATACACGCGCGTGTGGTTGACCCCGGTCACCGTGCCAACGATTTGCCCTTGCTGAGTTTCTGCCAGCAGATAGACCACTTTCTTGGAGTGGCGGCTGTCGAGCACAGTTTCGCTGTCTAGCGGAACCATCTTGCGCTGCTGGTAGATCCTGTTCACGGCCTCGACATCACGTGTCGAAGACATCCGCCGGATAATGATGTCCTGCGCGGTGCGCCTGCGCGGATGGTACTGGTTCATCCACAGACGCAAGGTGTCCGACGGATCCAGAAACAGGCTTTGAGGTGCCAGACTCAACAGCACATGGGGGTTGGATACATACAACGCGATGTCCCGCTCTCCCATGCGCTCTTCCATCAGGCGATCCACCAGATTCTGGTTATCGGAGAAGGTATGCGCCATCAGCAGACGGCCCCAGCCACAATGAATCTCAACATCCATTGGCGGGCTGGCACTGT
>JAUIAZ010000137.1 GCA_030427465.1 Gammaproteobacteria bacterium
GACACACAACAGCAGGGGAGCCAGTGATGGGTCACAAGTTTGCAGAAATCGCGTTTTCAGAAACCGTTCGACGGGTACAGGATGAGATGGGAAGCCGTTCCGCCTACGCCCGTCTGGATGCCGGACCTGACCAGAACGATCAGTTGCGTATGCGCGAGAAAACCTTCATCCAGGCCCGCGACAGTTTTTACCTGGCGACAGTCAGCGAAAGCGGATGGCCATATATCCAGCACCGGGGTGGCCCTGCCGGTTTCCTGAAGGTGCTGGATGACCAAACCCTGGGCTTCGCCGATTACTCGGGTAACCGGCAGTACGTCACCACCGGTAATGTTCTGGGCAACAACCGGGTCGCCCTGTTTCTGATGGATTATCCGAGTCGGAAACGTCTGAAACTGCTCGGTCGCATGGATCTGGTCGGCCCCTCCGATACCGCACGGATTGCCCGGCTTGCGGACGGTGGCTATCCGGCCCGGATCGAGCGTGGAATGATTATTCGTGTTGAGGCCTTCGACTGGAACTGTCCGCAACACATCACCCCGAGATTCACGGAGTCAGAATTCAATGACCGACAGCGGGGTTTTTAGGCTCTCAACCGCTCGCTTGCTACTCGCGACCCGATTTCAGGCTGGATTGCAACTGGTTGCTGAATTGTCGTAACTGTTGAGTGGTCATGGCCCAGGCGTCCTCCCCGACCAGATCGGTAAATTCCCGGTGCGCCTGTGTCCATTTTTCCAGTGCCTGTTCGTAGACCTCTTCGCCTTTTGGCGTAAGCGAAAGCCCGAGTGAGCGGTTTTGTCCTGTCGACCTGGATGCCAGCAGATCCATTGATATCAGCTTCTCAACTGTTCTTTGCAGGGAAGTGCGCTCCATCCCGAGCAGATCCGCCAACTCGTGAATGGAGTTGGGCGGGGAGAGCTTGATGGCGTTGAGAATTGAGAACTGCGTAACGCGAAGCCCCGTGCCGGTCAGGCTGTTGTTGTAGTGGCGGGTAACCAGCCTTGAGAAAACCCGGGAGTAGAGCGCGGCACAGGACCTGGCCACATCCAGAGGGGTCGTTACAGAACTTGCCGGGTCTTGTGTCACATTCAGCTCCAGTCAGGGGAATTATAGTGTATATGCATCATTCTAGGTCCGGTCACCCGTAGAGTCTATCTCCAGCGAATCGCGGGAACAAAGATGATCTGCTTGTAACGCTATCAAAGTGTATATACACTATGCTTGGTGTGCATGAAGTTTTGTGAATCAATTTGTACCTGCATGAGGGCCCTTGTGATGAATTTTTCTCTTGGCATGTTCCAGACCTACTTCCGCTTTTACAGTCGGGCTTTTCCTTCCGGCGCTGCCCAGAAAGCGGTGCAACTGATGACACGACCCCGTCTCAGGCAGGAAAAGCGAAGCGCCGCCCAGGACCTCTTTGAGCGCACCATTTCTCTGGGGGACGGAGTACACTTGTCGCTGCGGGGCAGCGGGCAAAAGAAGATGCTCCTCTTGCACGGATGGTCTGGCTGGATCGGCCAGTTTGAGGATCTCATTCAACGCGTAGATCCCGCGGAATACACCGTTTACGCCTTGCATCCCGAAGGGCATGGGGATTCAGCTGCACCCCAATCACACCCCGGACGTTTCATTGAAGCCGTGCTGGCGGCCCGAAACTATGCCGGAGCACCTTTTGATGTGGCAGTGGGGCACTCTCTGGGCGCTGCAGCACTGGTGTATGTGGAGGCCATGCAGGAAAGCTTCAGACGCCTGGTGCTGGTGGCCGGACCGGCAACCATCGAAGGGGTTCTTGACCGTTTCGCAGACTTTCTGAAGCTCGGGAGCAAGAGTAGAAAGCTGTTTCTCCGGGGAATGGAAAAAACCGTTGGTCTGAAAGTAGAGCGCCTGGATTTGCTGGCGCTGGCCCCTGGAATAAAGACTTCGGTGCTGATGATTCACGATGCTGAGGACCGCGAAATTCCGGTAGCGGAGGCGCGATCCCTGTCAGAGCACTTCCGGGACAGTCTGTTGCTTGAAACCCGCAGCTTGGGTCATAGCAGGATACTGCAAAACCCGGAGGTGATAGACAACATCATCGGCTACATCAGCGCCCCCGCAGCCACCTGAATCTTCCCTTTGCGCCCTCACTGCCTACACGGTTTCTGTAACGTTTCTGGCTGCTGGGTCATCTGTTACCTGACAGCGGGTCTGAAAGGTTCGGAGGGGCGCTATGACATCTGTATCAACAAGAGGTCTTCGGGAACAGTGTGTTGCCGAAGACATGAAAAAACGTCTCAGATACTGGCATTTTCAGCGCTTTATCCTGAACAGGCAAACCACCGAGCTGATGGCCATCACAGCGGATGCCCGGGAGTCCGAAGCGCTGGGTATTGTCGCCATGCTGGATATCCGGCCAGACATCCTGGCGGGAATGATGCCCCGTGAAAAATTCCGCTTTATTCAGGCCTGTCATGGGTATCTGGGTTCCCTGAAGGCTCAATCGGTGGGGTTTTGAGATGAGAAACCAGGAACTGAATCTTCTGCACGTATTTGGAACCATCATGACCGAAGGGTCGATTTCACGGGCTGCCGATCGGCTGGGGCTTACCCAGCCCGCCGTATCAACAGCAGTGTCACGTATGCGGGTCGTCTGGAGTGATCCGGTCTTCGTCCGGCGAGGCCGTCAGATTGAGCCGACCTCCTATGCGCTCAGTCTCTGGGACCAGATTCGCGATCCGCTCTATCAGCTGACCAGTGCCCTGGATACCGCGAAGTTCGAGCCTGTCACGGCGCGACGCACTTTCCGGGTTGCTGTCACTGATCTGATCCTTGAGCTGATCTGGCCATCTCTGGTCTGTGAGTTGAAGCGTTGTGCACCAGGTGTGGACTTGCATGCCGTTCCCTTTGCACCAAACACTGTGGTTCAGAATTTGCGCGAAGCAAATGTGGACCTGGCCGTAGGCCTTTTCCAGGAGCATGAACCCAGCCTCCGCAGTATCTGGTTGTTTGATACCGGATATGTCCTGGCGATGAGGGCCAACCATCCACTCAGTTTCCAGGATGTGGATTTGCAGAGTTTTGTTTCCGCCGAGCATCTGATGGCCAGTATGTCCGGGGATTCCAATGGTGTGGTCGATCAGGCGCTCCGTCAGCAGGGACTTGAGAGGAGGGTAGCCGTCACCGTCAATCACTTCTCGGCAATGCACGAACTGCTGAGCCGGTCTGACCTGATCGCAACGGTGCCGGAGATGGTGACGAGTGACTGCCGCTTCTGTTCCGGCATGGTCTTCAGAGAGCTTCCGGTGGAGATTGAGCCTACCAGCCTGTATCTCGCCTGGCACACCCGTCACGACCGCGACAGTGGCATTGTCTGGATGAGAAACCAGATTGAACGTGTCGCCAAACACCAGTGGGCTGCGGCCATGGAAGCCCGTGGTCGTGACTGCCACTCGCAGGCGGCCGGTTGAAAGCCGATTTTTCTGTAACGATTGGCAGGGCGTGTGACTCAGTGTTTACAGGTTAAGCGGGAAATGCCATGAGGTCATGGTGCCGTAACTGGAACTTGTCCCGAAAAGGACAAGTGGCACATTAAGTTGAACGATCGGACATCCCGGGCTGGGTCTTTCCGCTTAACCTTTTCATCACCTTCAACAGACTGATCAAAGAGGACACAGCAATGATTCAATTCAAATCCGGAACTCTGAAAACGCTGGTTGCGGTAGCCGCAATGAGCGCTGCCTTCGGTACCCTGGCGGCAGATATCGATGTAAATGCCAACCAGAATGATCTGGCCATTCAGGGCTATGACCCGGTGGCTTATTTCACCGACTCCCGACCGGTCAAGGGTTCAGCTGAATTTTCCGCCACTCACAAGAATGCGATCTACCACTTCGCCAGTGCCGAGCATCGCGACCGTTTCCGGGCCGATCCCAATGCCTACGCGCCGCAGTATGGGGGCTATTGCGCATTTGGCGTGACCATGGAGAAGAAGTTCGATACCGATCCGGCTGCCTGGAAAATTGTCGATGGCAAGTTGTATCTGAACCTGAACAAAGACGTTCAGACCCGCTGGCTGACGGATGTACCGGGATACATCTCCAGCGCCAATGACCTTTGGCCAGAGATCCGCGGCGTTGAAGCCGACAAACTCTGAATCTGACCATCGGATTTAACTGCTGATCCCTTCTCGTTTCGGGAAGGGGAACAACCTAACTGAGGAAAGCGATATGAACCATAAACTTCTTCTGAGTGCGGCACTGGCAGCAGCCCTGGCAGGTGCCGTGGGTGCGCCGTCGGCTTATGCCGGAGGCAAGGAAAAGTGCTACGGCATTTCTCCGGTCGGGGGGAATGACTGTGCCAACCTGGCTGGTACCCACTCCTGCGCCGGACAAGCCACCGTTGCCAATGATCCGGGCGAATACAAGATCGTTGAAAAAGGCACCTGTGAATCTTTGGGCGGTTTCGACAAGGAAACCGCGAAAAAGATCATCGCAGAAAAGGGCTGAAGCCGATGGGTAATCGTCAGGCAAGCCAGGTCAGCTCCGAGAAACTGCCCCCTGCGGCGGCGGGGGTTGGCCTGCGCCCGGAACATTTCCGGAGTGTGCTGGAAGGTCATGCCTCAGCGGATTTTCTGGAAGTACATTCCGAGAACTTTTTTGCTGAGGCCGGTGGGCTGGCAGAACTGCTGCAGGATCTCGCCAAACGGGCTCCGATCAGTCTGCACGGTACCTCCGCCGGGCTCGGTAGCCGTGCGGGCATTCCTGATGATTACCTGAGTTCGCTCAAGGCACTGGTCGACCGGATCAATCCGGTGCTGGTATCTGATCACCTGTGTTTCACCTGGGGAACCATCGGGGGAGAGCTATTCCATGGTGGTGATCTCTTGCCGGTTCCCTATACCCGGTCCAGCTTGCGCGATTCGATCGCCAATGTCGACAAAGTGCAATCCCGGTTGGGCCGGCAAATAGCCATCGAAAATGTGTGCGCCTACGTGGACTTTGAAGAAAACGACTTCGATGAAGCCGACTTCCTGAATCAACTGGTCAGGCAGACGGGCTGCGGATTGGTCCTGGATATCAACAACCTGATGGTCAATGCGCGTAACCGGGGCTTCAGGGATACCGGCCAGTTTGTTGATGCCTATGTGCGTTCGATAGACCGCGATGCCATCCGGGAAATTCATCTGGCCGGCTCAACGCCGGTGACGCCTCAGGAAGTGCTTATCGATGATCATGCGGCCCCGGTTTCTGCCGAAGGCTGGCATGCCTACCAGAGAGCGCTTGAGCTGACCGGGCCTGTTCCCACCCTGGTCGAGTGGGACAATGATCTGCCTTCCTGGTCGCGTTTGCTGGATGAAGCCAACCGGGCACGAATTATCCAATGGGCGGTTCTGTCACAAGAGCGCCAAACCCAACCCCTCGATGTCACTGAATAGCTGGAGACAGACATGAACACCTTACTGCAAAACGTCTATTCCTATCACAGAGTCCTGCAGGACAGCTTGAGCCGACTGCTGCCTCTGTTTCTGCTCATCGGCCGCGTCTACGTTGCTTGGGTTTTCTTTAAATCGGGCCTGACCAAGATCGATGACTGGGGTACAACCCTGTTCCTGTTCGAGGAGGAATACAGTGTACCCTGGTTGTCGCCGGAAATTGCGGCCTTCCTGGCTACCTTCGGGGAACTGGTGCTTCCGGTCTTGTTGATTATCGGTCTGTTTTCACTGGTTTCTGCCGCGGGGCTGTTCATAATAAACGTCGTGGCTGTGATCAGCCTGGAAACGATTGCGCCGGCAGCAGAACTCTACCATGTCGTGTGGGGCATGATCCTTGCGGCCGTGGTCATGTGTGGTCCGGGCTTTCTGGCGGCAGACCGGTTTCTCAGCTCACGGTTTAGAAGCACAAGCTGAAACCCGGTAAGATCTGCTGCTACCCCACAGATTGTCTTGACCGGAAAGGGCGTGCAGCAAGGCAGACTCATGAATGAAGCAGTACCCAGATATCAGCGGATCGAGCGCTGGATCAAAGACGGGATGAGCGGCGGTCGCTGGCGTCAGGGCGAGCGTCTGCCCTCAATCCGGGCGCTGTGCCAGCAGCACGGATGCGCCAAGATTACCATTCAGCATGCGCTGCAGCGTCTGGAAGCACAGGGCCTGATTGAATCCAGGGAGCGCTCCGGTTTTTTCGTCAGCACCAGAGCCGATAAGACAGAAGGCCGCGGTCAGAGCTTTCAGGCTCCAAAGGAGTTCCACCAGATTGAGTCACCGCAACCCGTTTCAGTCAGCGAGGTCTTTCGTGACATCATGACCCGGAGTGCGGCCTTTGATCTGACACCCAGTCTGCAGTCTGGTGAGACGCCACACGGCATCGTCACCCTGAATCGCTCGATCGGCCGGGCCTTGCGTCGGCAAAAGGGCGATTATCAGTACTATGATGAACCGGCGGGGGATCCCGGCTTAAGGAAAGCATTGTCTTTGCTGGCGTCGCGCAGAGGCTGGAAGGCGGATCCGGCTGAACTTTGTATCACCTCAGGCTGTCAACAGTCACTGTTTCTGGCCTTGCTCGCGATCTGCTCTGAAGGTGATGTGGTGGCTGTTGAGTCGCCCGGTTTCTACGGGGTGCTTCAGTTACTGGAACAACTCAGGCTGAAGGTTATTGAAGTACCGACCTCACTGCAGACCGGCATGGATGTATCCGCTCTCGAAGCGATCCTGCAACGCTGGCCGGTACGCGCCTGCGTCGTCTCGCCCAACTTTGCGACCCCCGGTGGCGCATTGATGCCTGAGGATGCCCGAAGAAAACTGATCGAGCTGGCCAATGTCCATGATATGGCTGTGATAGAAGATGACATTTACGCAGAAACCGCTTGGACTGATGTCCCCGATCCGCTCAAATCGCTGGATCATTCTGGCCGGGTGGTTCACTGCAGCTCGCTGTCCAAAATCCTTTCGAGAGATCTGAGGCTGGGATGGGTCAGCGGAGGGCGGTGGCATGCGAGGATTCTCCAGATGAAACTGACATCTCAGCTGGCCAGCTGTCGCTTCGTTCAGCAGGGAGTCACCAGTTTCATTGAGGAAGGCGGGTATGCCGCCTTTACCCGGAAATTCCGGCTTCAGCTACGCGAACAGCGAAACCAGTTGCTGGAGCATCTGGCTACCTGGCCATTTCCCTTACGTGTGACGGAGCCGGAAGGCGGGCTGGCTGTCTGGATTGAGTTGCCACAGCCCGTGAACACGATTGAGGTTTACCGGGTGGCGCTGAGTGAGGGTATTGTCATTACGCCGGGCAGTCTTTTCTCCGTGTCAGAGCGCTATGCCCACTGCCTGAGAATCGGGTTTGCGCACCCTTGGGTCGCGCAGCGGACTCAGGCCTTGAAACGCCTGTCTGAGCTGCTGCAAGAGCAATAATCCAGATCTGTCCCTATAAAACATTAAAAAATTGATCCTGTCCGCCATCGCAAAAGGGAAGGATACTGCGCCCGCAGTTTCCTATAGCAGGCCGGGAGGGCAAAGGATCAATGAGTCAGCTGATCGAAGTCACACAGATATCCACAGAACCCTCACCCAAACGACAAAGCGGAAAAATATACCCCCGCAGTTTTTCCGGTGTCTACCGCAATGCACGAATAATCTCTGGTGCTTTTCTGTTCGCCCTCTATTTCGGCACGGTGTGGCTGAACTGGGGCGAAAGGCAGGCCGTTCTCTGGGATATCGATGCCAAGAAATTCCATATTTTCGGCGCAACTTTCTGGCCTGATGACCTGATTCTGCTCTCGGCAATACTGATAATCTGCGCATTTGGTCTGTTCTTTATTGCCGTTCTCGCGGGCAGAGTCTGGTGTGGATATGCCTGTCCACAGAGTGTCTGGATGTGGGTTTTTCTGTGGGCGGAGAAGATCACGGAGGGCGACCGTCGCCAGCGAATGAGACGGGATGCCAGCCCTTTGGGTCTGGAAAAGGTACTCAGACGCTTCCTCAAACATGGCTTGTGGTTACTGATCAGTTCGGTCACCGCAGTGACCTTTGTCGGCTATTTCACCCCGATCAGGGAACTGCTTGCGGACCTGCTGACCTTCGATGTGTCAGCCCCGGCGCTTTTCTGGGTAACTTTTTTTACGGCTGCCACTTATATCAATGCCGGCTGGTTCCGCGAGATGGTCTGCCTGCACATGTGCCCCTATGGACGCTTCCAGTCATCCATGGTCGACAACGACTCCCTGGTCATTTCCTACGACTCAGAGCGTGGGGATCCCCGCGGAAGCCGGCGCCGTGGATCCGACCCCGCCTCCCTGAACCTGGGCGACTGTATAGACTGTGAACTGTGTGTCCAGGTCTGTCCGACCGGCATCGACATTCGGGATGGCTTACAGATGGAGTGCATCGGCTGCGCAGCCTGCATTGATGCCTGTGATTCCATCATGGATAAAATGGGTTATCAGCAGGGACTGATTCGTTACGCCAGTGAAAACGAGCTCAAGAAGGGGGCCCGACACATCCTGAGGCCCAGGCTGATTGCCTATTTTT
>JAUIAZ010000138.1 GCA_030427465.1 Gammaproteobacteria bacterium
CCCGGTTGTCCGGAAGCGCCTCAAACTGGTGTTCCTGCCGAATTATTGCATTACCCAGTCCGAAAAAGTGATTCCGGCGACAGACCTGTCGCAGCAGATCAGTACAGCCGGCCTCGAAGCCTCCGGCACCGGAAACATGAAGTTCGGCATGAATGGAGCCCTGACACTGGGCACGCTGGATGGGGCCAATATCGAAATGCGTGAGCAGATTGGTGAGGACAACTTTTTTATATTCGGGTTGACGGCAGAAGAGGTCAGACAACTTCGGAAGCAGGGCTACGACCCCTATCATTACGTGCGTCAGGATCCCGAACTGCATGACGTTCTGGAGAGTCTGAACAGCGGTCTGTTCTCACCGGATCAGCCGGATCTCTTTCGTCCGATACTGAACGCCTTGCTGGAAGGCGGTGACCGCTTTATGCTTCTGGCTGATTATCGCAGTTATGTTGACGCGCAGGATAAAGTCAGCCAGGTCTATGAGAACGCTTCGGAGTGGACGCGACTTTCCATACTGAATGTGGCTGCGATGGGGTATTTTTCCTCCGATCGTGCAATCGCCGAATATGCACGGGACATCTGGAAAACCCGCCCTCTGAACAAGGTATGAATGATTGAAAACAGGAAGACAAGTGATGACAGAACGTTTGCGCGAAGGATTGCTCCGGGGCTCGCTGGGCCTGGCCGTGGCGGTGGTATTAAGTGCCTGTGTTTCAGGGGCAATCACGACGGCCAACGTGGGTGTGTTGCACTATGAACTGGAGAAAGAACGCTTCAAGGAGCGATTGGGGGACGAGGCCCAGGAGTATCTGAAGGACCACGCCAACTCGCCCTGTACGCATGATGAAGACGCCATCATGCCGGAATTGGTGGACTTCATTCGTGAAAAGGGCAAAAAAGGCCCGGATATTGCCATTAAACGGCTCGAATCCATCGCTGACGACAGCACCTATCCGGACGATGTCCGGGCCTCTGCGTTGTACCACATGGCAGTTATCCAGTTTCGCCGGCCGGAACCCAACCATTATCTGGCGATAGAGTATCTGAAGCGGATCAACCGGGAATACCCGGGCAAATACCAGTGTATCTTCGAAGACACACCATGGAGACGTCACATGGAACAGAAGCTGGGTATCCCGAAAGACATGATTCCGACTCAGGATACCCTGGAAGCTGAGACGAACTCAGCTCCTTGAGGCAGTGAGCGCCTGATCTATGTCGGCCAGAATATCGTCAATGTGTTCGATCCCGACAGACAGGCGCACCATATCTTCACTCACTCCTGCGGACGCCAACTCTTTCTCGTTCAGCTGGCGGTGGGTGGTGGTTGCCGGGTGACAGGCCAGGGACTTGGCGTCACCGATGTTCACCAGGCGTACAATCAGTTTCAGGGCGTCGATAAAGCGTGCTCCGGCTTCCCGCCCGCCCTTGATGCCAAAACTGAGAATGCCGGAGGCTTTGCCGTCCATCTGCGTCTCACACAAACCTTTGTAGGGGCTATCCTCAAGACCCGCATAGTTGACCCACTCCACTTCAGGTCGCTCCTTCAGGAAGCGGGCAACAGCCAGCGTATTCTCGCAGTGGCGCTCCATGCGCAAAGCCAATGTCTCCAGGCCTTGCATGATGAGAAACGCATTGAAAGGGGAAATGGCGGCGCCCATGTTTCTGAGCGGCACCACGCGACAGCGCCCGATGAACGCGGCTGGCCCCAATGCTTCGGCATAGACCACACCGTGATAGGACGGGTCGGGTTCATTCATGACCGGAAAGCGCGCCTTGTTGGCGGCCCAGTCAAACTTTCCGGAATCCACAATCACGCCGCCAATCGTGGTCCCATGGCCTCCGATATATTTGGTCAGGGAGTGAATGACGATATGCGCGCCCAGTTCAAAGGGACGGCACAGCAGGGGAGTAGCCACGGTGTTGTCGACAATCAGGGGAACACCCGCCTCATTGGCTATGCGTGCCAAAGCGGCAATGTCAACGATATTGCCGGCCGGATTCCCGATGGATTCACAGAAGATGGCCTTGGTGCGGGCATCAATCAGGCTCGCAAAGCTTTCCGGATCATCGCCGTTGGCCATGCGGACCTCAATACCTTGCTTGGGCAGGGTGTGAGCGAACAGATTATAGGTTCCGCCATATAGCTGGCTGACACTCAGAATGTTGTCACCTGCCTCGGCAATGGCCTGAATGCTGGCGGTGATTGCGGCCATCCCGGAAGCCATGCACAAGGCACCAATGCCACCTTCAAGCTCAGCCATACGGGCTTCCAGAACCGCCGTAGTGGGGTTCATGATGCGGGTATAGATATTGCCCTGCACCTTGAGATCAAAAAGGTCTGCCCCATGTTGGGTGTCGTCAAATGCATAGCTGGTCGTCTGGTAGACCGGCACGGCGACGGCCTTGGTGGTCGGGTCAGGGCTATAGCCAGCATGAATGGCGAGCGTTTCGGGTTTCATAAATATCCTTTGTGGTTGATGTTGTCGGGATAAAGGCCTTCAGTGTGCATCCTTGACACCGGTCAATTCAAGCCTCAGGCAAGTGCGTAGAATGATCAGAAAAAAGGGCAAGAGGGTGAAGACGATTAATACTGGAACAAACAAATCCCTCGGCGTTCCCAAATTTCGGGAACGCTTTTCAGATCTGCATCTCGTCATGGGCAGACAAAGCCATCTGAGCTGCCCGCCCGAGCGGCGCAAGTCTGAACAGGAAGGGGAAGCCCTGACCCTGGATGATTGGGAAGTCCTTTTGTCTGTGCTGGCAGCACTCGGCATCCGGCAAGTCTATGTGCAGGATATTTCGCAATGCGACACTGAACACCTGCGAGCGGTAGCCTCCCTGGCTTTGCAGACACCCGGGCTGGAACACATAACCCTCGTACTGTCACTGGAACCTCGCCTTGATCTCGCAAGGCTGGTGCCTTCTTTGCTGGACTTGCTGAGGGAAATGTATCTGACGCTGCAGTTCCAGTATCCGGAGTCCCTCTCGGATGGCAGGCATCCGGCAGGAGAGAACGATGGCGTGGCGCCTCTCAATGACCGTTTTGACGGCCTGAAGGAACTATTGCAAGACAGAGGCTGGGCGGAAGAAGCGGAGCACTGGCAACACCCCAACTTTCAGGGGGAAGTGGTAGTGAAGGCCAGCGCGGAACGGGTCGACTGCAAGATGTGCCGGCGTCTGTCTGTCAGCCAGACAGGGAATGTCTACTTGTGCCTGGGGCTGGAAGAAAGCCTGTGTCTGACCCCTTATCTGCATGACCGGGATGTGATCGGCGCAATTCAGGCCTTGCGTTGCCATTACCGGGAAACGGTGATTTCCGGCCGCTTGCGCTAGAGCGCCCGGGCGGCATTTTCCGCAACAAGCCGGTTTCATTCGGGTTCTCGCAAATTTTTCCGGATGGGCTATTTTTAGTTGAGTTACTGTTCCCGAGACCCTTGATGCTAGACGAATCCCAGATCCAGGCCATTGCGCAGAGCTACGGTGAGCGCCAGCCACCGGATTTTGTGGTCTCGGCCACGGTTGCCAGTGAGCTGGGGCAAATCATCGAGCTGGCCAAGCGCCTTTCCCTGTCTTCCAAGAATGCCAACGTGATTACGCTCAGAGCGGGAGACTGGGGTCTGGGGTTTACCGGGCTCACCCAGTTTATCGATGAATATGCCCGGCGAACCATTGATTGCGCCCGGCGCATCAATATTACTTCAAGAGCAATCAGCAGACGTTCGGTGAGAAATCTGTTCGACCTGCAGGTGCAGAACCGCATCCGGAAAGTGAGTGACCGAAGTGACAGTAACCGGGAGATGCTGACACCCTGTCAGGAGATGCTGACGTCCCGTGTTGCCGCAGCCACGGAAGAAAGTGAAGACAACAGCCGCCAGCTGATGCGTGATATTTCGGAAATGAAGAGCTGCATCCGGGCCTTGGCATCCATGGTGCCAATCTGCCGGATTGAGGCGGCCAGAGCGGGGCCATACAAAGATTCGCTTAGCACCATTGCTGACGTTATCGAAAGCCAGACACACAAATTACAGAAGGCACTGGGCTCCGGCCAGAGAGTGCTTGAACTAGCCTGAAAAGGAGCAAGCATGCTCAGCAAAGTCCTTTGGGAAGCCGCCTCGCACAAATGGATTTACTGTGGCCGGGACCCTGAGAAAGTATCCGGAATTATTGATACCAACCAGTATCTCATCCGGACAGCCAACCGCATGCTGATTCTCGACCCGGGTGGGATAGAGCTGTTCTCAGCGATGCTTTCCAGCGCTCTGACCTGGGCACCGGTACATGAAATCACGGATCTTTTTGCTTCTCACCAGGACCCGGACATCATTTCCTCGCTGGGGCTCTGGGATCAGGCATTGCCGGAACCCCGGCTGCACGCACCCGCTCTCTGGGAAGGGTTCATCCGCCACTTCGGAATGGAACATACGCAGTACGTGCGGATTCCGGATGAGGGTGCCGAAATTGACCTGGGTGATGTCACTGTGCAGTGTATTCCGGCCCACTACCTGCACTCCAGTGGCAACTTCAATATCTATGACCCGGTTCTTAAGGTGCTGATGTCCGGTGATATTGGTGCCGCGCTGGAACCGGGGGACCCACCGCTCTTCGTCGATGACTTCGACAAGCACACACGTTATATGCAGGGCTTTCACAGACGCTGGATGCCGTCAAATACAGCCAAGAATGACTGGGTCCGGCGCATTCGCCAACTGGACATCAAATACATGGCACCCCAGCACGGGCGCATCTTCGAAGGTGATGACGTCAAGCGCTTCCTCGACTGGTTCGAGGCGCTGGAGGTCGGCACTGCCCTCCGGGATAATAGCGAAACCCAGTGAAAGCGAGCCATGAAGGGCCGACCCGCGTTTTATCCGTAACCGTCAGCGGATTACAATGCAGTGCATGGCCGGGGATCCGTAACCCCAGGTGATGCTTGCTTCGCCCTGATGTTCCCACAAGATCTCGTTGCGCCCGACGTAGCGACTGCCGCTGGCACTGCGTTCAAGGAACAGGACGGATACCTGATCTCCGCGCTCGGCAATCACTACCGGCGGATCCGTGCGAAAGAAAGTGGCTACGACCTCATTGGCCGGATTCCCCTCACATTGGTAGTGCACGGGGCCTGTGTAGGCAGTGAGTCGGTAGCGTGCCTGGAGTTCGGCGCTTCGTCGCTGATAGCTGGCAGCAATGCAGGTTTCCGGCTCAGCACCTTTCCAGCACTCATTACGGCCCTTGATCCACCCCCTCTGTTGCGCCTTCAGTTCCGGTTTCTCAGGTTCCGGCGCTCGTTGCAGAGCAGCCTGGTAAATGCTGTGCAGGTGGCGATCGAGGCGGGAAAGGGTTTTGTCCTCGCACACCCTGGCTTCAATAGACCCGGCAGTTACCGTCTCACAGGCAAACGAAGGACCAACCCCGGCCAGTAACTCTTCTATGTGTCTGCACCAGGCTTCAGTCTCTCGTTCCGGCAAGCCCGGTTCGCCGCGGATACCCAGGCGGAACTCCACAACAGACTTCCATTCCTCTGAGCCGGGATCCGGGCCGTGGCCCTGACCATCGCCGGTGCCCAGGTGGTCTTCAACCGACTCAAACCAGGATGCAGAGCAAAGTTCCGGCGCATCCTCGCCGTCCGAAGTGTGAGGGAAATGCGCGAATGCCGGTACAGATAGCAGCAGGCTCAGAGCGCCCGCAAGCCCTGAAGAAAGCACCGGGTGTTGCCGCGACTTTCTCATATCAGAGCAACTCGCTCATGGCCAGACCGATACTGAACCGGGTCTGGTTGACATTGTAGTCGATCAGACTATCGCCATAGCCGTTAAACACCTGCACCATTCCCCGGACCTTTCCGAACAGAGGGAAGGTCCAGTCCACTTCAATCGCACCCCGGTCGGTCGCGGTATTCAGGCGGCTGAGAAAGGAAATTTCGTGGTTGGATTCCGGCCACTGATAGATCCCGGAAAATGAAAAATGCCCCATGTAGTCTTCGATATCCGGGTTGTCGTCGCCCTTGGCGTCGTCAGGGTTGTCTTTCGGATCCTCTTCGAAGCGGTACCAGGGTCTCAGGGACAGTACACCATTGCCCTTGGCCCAGTTCAGTTGCACAAAGGCGCGGTTCCAGCTGCGCGAAAGCAGCTGGGAACGACCATTGGACTCATGCTCCAGTCCGGCCAACATGGACCATTCCCCGTTACCAAGTCGCAGGAAGCGTAGCGGGCGATAGTAAAATATTTCCGGGCGGTAGTTGGTTTCACGAAAAGGGGCAGAAAGCTCACTGGTATACAGTTGCCACCAACTGCGCATGGTAAAGGTAAAAAAGAAGCCGTCATCACGGGTGAAGAGTCCGGGTTCGCTCAGAGGAATGGCCAGGCTGATCTGGAACTTGACTTCATGTTCCTTCAACTCTTCCTCAAAGTCGCCGAGCGACGCATAGGCCTCTTCATTGATATTGTTGGTCACGCTGAGCGGCAACAGATAGTTGAGACGGTGAGGGGCAATGGTGAAGGAGCGGGTCCGCGATTCCTGTACCTTTTCGACGCGTTTTTCAAGAGCGGGTTCTTCCTCTGTGGCAGCCTCGGGATCACGGTCTGTGGTTTCGTCATCGATCGACGGATTCTGGTTGTCTGCCGCGGCGAACTGCCAGGAGGAAAGCAGCAGCAACAGGAACCAGGCAGGTTTCAGGAAAAGACTCAGGCTGCGACAGTCTGCTGGCCGGTGGAGGAAGGATGACATGCTTATTATTTCCGGGGGAGTTTGGAATAAACGTAGCATTTAAACTGTCAGGCTGGGAAGCCCTGTTTAGTTCCGAATGAGCTTAATGAGGCGGGCCTGGAGTTAGAAAGAGAGGGCATCTTGAACTAACCTGAAAAGAAAACCCAGCGAGGTAGCCGGTGTGTCTTCCAACTATGCTTCAGGGAAAGCCTTTTGTATCGCTCTGGTGGTGGCAAGTCTGTTTGTCAGCACTGCGCGCAGTGAATTCTGTGACCGGCTCCTGGTCACCGGTAATCCGGAGTATCCACCTTTCCTGTGGCGGGATCAGGAAGACCCGAACCGACTGATCGGTGCCGCGGTGGATCTGCTGAAAGAGGTCGTCAGCCCCAGAAAAATAACGGTTGATGCACAGTATGTAGGGCCCTGGTCCCGAGCCCAGGTCGAAGCCAGGATCGGTAATATCGATATGCTGGCGGGGGCTTTTATTACGGAAGAGCGGCAAACCTACATGGACTACGTGAAGCCGGAGATGATGGCCATGTCGAATGTCATTTTCGTCAGGAAAGGGCAGAGTTTTCCGCTGCAAGACTGGTCTGACCTGGAAGGCAAGCTCGGCGATACCCTGATCAACAACAGCTTTGGACAGGCTTTCGACTCTTTTGCGGAGAAAAACCTGAAGATTGAAGAAGTCCGTTCCATTGATTCCGCGTTTGACCGGCTCATTCTCGGCAAAACAGACTATGTGATCTATGAAGAGTTTCAGGGCTATGCGATAGGCGAAACCCGGGGCTTCGCAGAAAAAATCGAGCACCTGGATAACCCCATCAGTTCCGAAGGGCTGTACTTTACGGTTAGCCGTAAGAGCAAGTGCAACAGCGAAGCCTTCCGGAAATTTCTTGATGAGCGCATGCAACAGCTGGTCAGGGAAGGGCGGCCAGAAAAGCTGACTGAGGAAGCCATGGAACTCTGGCGTGAAAAGTCACGCAGATCTTCGGTAACTCTGGCAGAACCTCATTCTGTTGAAGGCATCAGCTCATAAATCTCGCCGGCATCTGTGCCAATCAGCAGATGGCCATCCGGCAGTTCGGCGATGGGGCGGATACGCTGGCCCCAGTCTTCCAGCAAGCGTTCTTCCGACTGGAACCTGCCAGCCGAGTCGACACTGACCCGATTCAGGTGGGTCAGCTTGAGAGCGCCGGACAAGAGTGAGCCCTTCCAGCCGTGAAAGGCGCTGCCCTGGTAAACCAGAAGACTTCCGGGGGCAATTGAGGGGCTGAACTCCTTGACAGGTTGTTCCATGCCTTCCTTTTCAGTGCCTTCCCCGACAGCAAGCGGCGCCCAGTATTCCTTGCCATAGGAGATGACCGGCCAGCCGTAGTTGGCCCCTCTGCGCACGATGTTGATTTCATCCCCGCCACGCGGTCCGTGTTCGATCAGCCACAGGGTGCCGGTGACGACATCATAATCGAGCCCCTGCGGGTTGCGGTGGCCCCAGCTCCAGATCTCCGGCAGAGCATCTGATCGGTTGACATAAGGGTTGTCTTTCGGCACTCGCCCATCATCATGCAGACGCAGAACTGTACCGGCATGAGAGAGGAGGTTCTGACCGTTCTCCCGTTCACCCCGGTCACCGATCGTCAGATAGATATAGCCAGTATTGTCGAACGCCAGACGGCTGCCAAAATGCTGGCCGCTGCTGCTGCGACTGCGGGTTTCGATCAGCTCTTCCCAGTCGCTCAGCTGGTTTCCCTGCAAAATACCACGCCCCATAGCCGTCGCGGCGGTGC
>JAUIAZ010000519.1 GCA_030427465.1 Gammaproteobacteria bacterium
TAGAAACGGCGATAGAGGAATACCAGCTACCCCTTCCTGACTTTGTTATTGGTGATGTGGGTTCCAGCATTTATGCGAAGTCGGCGGATGGCTGGGCGCCGGAAACTGCCTGGCAGTCAAGGTTGGCCGGGCAGTGGCATGGGCTGGATGCTGCAAAGCTTGAAAAACAGCTGGGGCCCCTGCCCGGCGCTGAAAAACAGGCGGAAGACCGCCTGGGTCCGTTCAAGCTGAGCTTTGATGTTCACCCCGGCAACCGGCTTCCCGAAACACTCAGGCACCTGAAACAACGCCTGACTGAGCTGGAACTGCCAGTCACGCTCATTCACAGTATCGATGAAACCACCGATACCGGCCTGATAGATCTGCTACCCGCTGCCGCAAGCAAACGCAAGGCAGTGGAATGGATCGTCAACCACTATCACTGGCCCCGCTCCCGGGTTTTGTTTGCCGGTGACAGCGGCAACGACCTGGATCTGTTGGTTAGCTCTTTCCGGTCGGTTCTGGTCGCCAATGCCACCGAGGCACTGAGGCAGCAGATACTGACCTTGGCTGACTATCAGGGCGCGCCCGACTCCCTGTATTTCGCGCAAGGGTTCCAGCCGCGGGAGGGACTTGCCCTGAACGGTTTTTATGCCTCTGGAATACTCGAAGGGGTCGCCCACTTTTTTCCTGAATTGTTCCATGAACTCGTTGAAGGTCACTGCCATGTCTGATCAATCCGTTGTGCTCTTTGGTGAAGTCCTGTTTGACTGCTTTCCCGGCCACGACCCGGTACTGGGTGGGGCACCATTCAATGTCGCCTGGCACCTCCACGGTTTTGGAGAACACCCGGTCCTGGTGTCCGCTGTGGGTGATGACGAGCCAGGGCAAAACATTCTCGACAAGCTGCAGACGTGGGGCATGGATACCCGATCAGTGGTGACCCTTGCCGGGCACGCCACCGGGGTTGTCAACGTCACGCTGGAGGGGGCTGAACCCGCCTACGCGATTGAGCCTGACCGTGCTTACGACCACATACCCGATACAGCAATCGGACGTCTCGCCCCAGACAGCGTATGCCTGCTTTATCAGGGCACCCTGGCT
Organism: Gammaproteobacteria bacterium; assembly: GCA_030427465.1. Taxonomy (GTDB): domain Bacteria; phylum Pseudomonadota; class Gammaproteobacteria; order Pseudomonadales; family Oleiphilaceae; genus JADJWY01. The sequence goes on from JAUIAZ010000519.1 coordinate 1,084, forward strand.
CTCCGGAATGAGGAAAGTCGCCGGACGCTGACAGGGTGGCGCTCACACTATGCCGGTCCGGTATTCATGGATCTTAATCTGCGGGACCCCTGGTGGGAGCCGGGCATGACACTGGAATGGCTGACCGGTATCCACACATTGAAACTCAACCTCAACGAACTGTGGCAGCTGTTCGGAGACAGTGGCCTGGATCATTCCGGCGACTGGCGACAACTCGCGATTGCGGTGAGACAGCACTACAATCTGGTCAACATCCTGGTTACCCGGGGTGCCGAAGGTGCCAGTGCGCTGGACAGTGAAGCAACCTGGCATGACATCAGCGCCCCGTCACTGGCTCAGCCTGCCGTCGATGCGGTCGGTGCCGGCGATGCCTTCTCGGCCATCTCTGTACTTGGCCTGAAGCGCGGCTGGGACTGGCCGACTATTCTGGAGAGGGCGCAGCAATTCGCCAGCTTTATCGTAACCCAGCGGGGAGCAGTCTGTTCCGACCCGGCCACCTACCGGGACTTCAAGGCGCTCTGGGCACTGAATCCCCCGGAATGATCAGGAGTCATTGATGTACGAACCCGTATCCCATACGGCACTCAACCAGATACTCGACGAACTCAGGCCAGAGATCCGGAAGAACGAG
>JAUIAZ010000139.1 GCA_030427465.1 Gammaproteobacteria bacterium
GACTCAAGTTGACACGCTGCAGCGCTTCCTCATCGAGGACCTCAACCTTCGCGGCGAGATTCTCGTCCTCGAACAGACCCTCGCCGACCTCATCGGTGACCACAACTACCCGCCCGCTATCCGCGAGCAGCTCGGCCAGACGGCCAACGCCACCTTGCTGCTGAGTGCCACCCTGAAGATACAGGGCTCCACCTCGATCCAGGCCCGGGGAGGGAATGGCGCACTCGGCTTGCTGGTCGCGGAAGCCACAGACCGGCGAACCCTCCGCGGAATCGCACGTATCCGGGACGGGCTGGACCCATCGACCCTGCCCGAAGATGCCTCACTTACGGGGTTACTGGGAGAAGGCGCCACCCTGGCCATCACCCTGTCACCCCGCAAAGGCCAACGCTATCAGGGCATCGTACCACTGGAGCACGGCTCGCTGGACAAGTGCCTGGAGGCTTACTTTGACCAATCAGAGCAACTGGAAACCACACTGCGCTTCTTTAGCTGGGGTCAGCGTCTGGGCGGCATCCTGCTTCAGGAGCTGCCCGACGCGGTTGACCCGGAACAGCGTGAGAATAACTGGGAACACGCCTTACAGCTGCTGAATACGTTGACACCTGAAGAGCTCTGCGATCTACCCGCAGAAAAGGTGCTCTACCGGCTGTTTCACGAACACCAGGTACGACTGATGCCCGGTGAGCCGGTGTCCTTTGCCTGCTCCTGTTCGGAAGAGCGTACCCTGAAGGCACTGGATGCCATGGATGCCAATACCTTGCGAGAGATTATCGCCGAGCAGGGCCACCTGGAAATGCGCTGTGAATTTTGCGGCCAGGTGTACCGTTTCAGTGCAGAACAGATCGAAAGAATCGCGGATGGACCACAAATTCATTGATCAAACACCCGTTTGAAACTATTTGACGATTCAAACAGTCGTTTTCATCCGCGTTTTTTGGCATAATTCGCGGTTTTCAGGCAGTCGGAAAATCAGAATTCCAAGCCCTCGGGCCCGCTGCAGACCATTGTGGTAACAAACAGTGCGAGGACATCGTGAGCAACATTTTTAACGACTTGAGTACAGCCCGTCTGGTCGAGACGGCCATCACCCGCGGGGAAGGCCAGCTCGCTGCCAACGGATCACTCGTCGTCAAGACGGGTAAAAGGACTGGGCGGTCCCCCATGGATCGTTTCATTGTACAGGAGCCAAGTACATCCGACGCCATTCACTGGGGCCCGATCAACCGCCCCTTTGACAGCGAAAAGTTCGATGCACTCTGGGACCGGGTTGGCGATTGGCTGGCTGAACGCGATCAATTCGTTTCCCATCTGCACGTGGGCGCGGACAGTGATCATTACCTGCCGATCCGTGTCACCACAGAAACTGCCTGGCACAACCTCTTCGGAAGAACCCTGTTCATCCGGCCGGAGAAATACAACCCATCCGACAAACAAGTCTGGCAGATTCTGAACGCACCCGGGTTTGTCTGTAAGCCGGAGCGTGACGGCACCAACAGCGATGGCGCCGTAATCATCAACTTCGCGCAGCGTAAAGTTCTGCTGGCAGGCATGCAGTATGCCGGCGAGATGAAGAAAGCCATGTTCTCCGTACAGAACTTCCTGCTGCCAGAGAAAGATGTACTGCCCATGCACTGCTCTGCCAATGTTGGCGAAGATGGTCAGACCTGTCTGTTCTTCGGTCTGTCAGGCACCGGCAAAACCACGCTGTCAGCCGATGAAGATCGTTTCCTCATCGGAGATGACGAGCACGGCTGGGGCAAAGGTACTGTCTTCAATATTGAAGGCGGCTGCTATGCCAAATGTATCGACCTGAGCCAGAAGAACGAACCCGTCATCTGGAACGCCATCCGTTTCGGTGCCATTGTTGAAAACGTGGCCGTCGATGAAGAAACCCGCGAGCCGGACTACACCGATGTTTCCCTGACCGAGAACAGCCGTTGCGCCTATCCTCTGGAGCACGTTGAGAAGCGCGTTGAAGAGAATCAGGCCGGCGAACCAAACTGCATCGTCTTCCTGACCTGTGACATGACCGGTGTACTGCCTCCCGTGTCAATTCTCAGTAAAGAAGCGGCGGCCTACCACTTCCTGAGTGGCTACACTGCCCTGGTTGGGTCAACGGAAATGGGCGGAGGCAAAGGCCTCAAGTCCACTTTTTCCACCTGTTTCGGTGCACCGTTCTTCCCGCGTCATGCAAGCGTTTATGCGGAATTGCTCATGAAACGCATGGAAGAATTCGGCAGCAAAGTTTATCTGGTCAATACTGGCTGGACTGGCGGCCCTTACGGCGTTGGCGAGCGTTTCAGTATTCCGACCACGCGCGCCATCATTGCCGCCATTCAGAATGGCGCTCTGGTTGATGCCGAAACCGAGAAGCTCGACATGCTGAACCTGGAAGTGCCGACTTCTGTACCGGGTGTCGACAGCAAGCTGCTGAACCCTTCCAACACCTGGGTTTCCCAGGAAGAGTACACTGAGAAGGCGAAAAATCTGATCCAGCAGTTCGTCGAGAACTTCAAGAAGTTTGAGGACGTTTCTGAGGACATCATCGCAGCGGGTCCAAAGGCCTCCTGAAGAAGGAATGCCGGCAAGAACTGAAAAGGGGCAGCTCTCGCTGCCCCTTTTTTGTGTTCAGGCCTCACCCTTAGCGGCTTCCGCCAACTGCCTGATTTGCCTGTCATGCCATTTGGATAAAGTGAGCAGAGCGCATACCGCACCCACCAGTGCCAGAGCCATATCTGACTGCGTGTCCCATACGTAGCCTTGGGTTCCCAGAAAGGCTTCTGCATCCTCCCCGCTGGCCAAGGCCACCCACCACTCAATCAGCTCATAGAAAGCACTGAAGGCCAGACAGATGGAAACCACCATCACGTTCAGCCAGACGACACCATTGACCACCTGCTTGCGGATAAGGACTTCCCTGGCGATCAGGGCCGGTACGAAGCCCTGAAAGAAGTGCCCGACCTTGTCGTAGTTATTACGCTCTGATCCAAACAGCCCGTCGAACCAAGGGACTTCTGCATAGGTGTAATGGCCGCCCACCATCAAAACCCCACAATGTACGAGGATGAAAAAGTAAAGAAGCGGCGTCAGGCGGAAAGACCGGAATGTCACCGCCAGTAAAACGCCACCGATCATGGCCGGCAAAACCTCCAGAAACCAGGTAAAAGGTTCTTTCGGGTTAATACCAGACCAGATCAGGACAGCCAGGAAAGTAAGGAACCATAGTCCCCTGAAAATCAAAGTCACTTTCTCCGTGACCGCTCAAGCCTGTTACCAATCATCAAACTCACCGGGGCGCCTGAATTCCGGATAAGTATCATATTTTTCGTAGAAACCATTCTCCTGCAGATAAGCCTCATCGAGCTGGCTTTTGAAAGGGTAGCCTCTGCCCACCCTTGAGTGATATTTGTTGAGGATGGCCATATAATCGCCATCCACCTTCATCTCTCGCGTTGCTCTATCCAATCCTTTGATGATGCCCTGGTCAAGCCAGGGCGACTGACGGGAAACCTGTATCACCTGATGGAAGCGGGTAAATTGCCAGTCAATATCGAACTCTTCAATCTTATCAATCACGCCCTGCTCGTTCGCATGATAATTCATGACCTCGGAGGAGGTGATCACCAGATCCCCCCGGCCTCTGGCCAGCATCAGGGGCAGTCGCGACGGATCAGGAAGAAAGTGGATCTGGTTAAAGCCATCAGATGGCTTCATGAACAACTTTGTCCAACCATTTCCAAGGAAATCCAGCAAGCGGAAGCGCTTGAGATCATCTAGTCCGTTCAGCCCGGGTATCTGTTCGATGATCGCCGTATTTCCCTTGCGAACAAAGAGATTCCAAAGGTTGGGCGTGATTTCCTCTCTGGCAAAAACTGCATATTCGTGGCGGGCGGCGGTGGGTGTGGTGAGCATGGCATCCACCTTCCCCTGGCGAACGAGCTGCTGGGAGCGATTCCAGGGGTGCAACTCGTGCCGAACCTTGATACCCAGTCGCTTGGCCAGATTCTCGACCACTTCAGGCTGAATACCTTTGACCTCGCCCTGATCATTCTCAAAGCTGAAAGGGGCGTAGTTAGTCATATAGACAAAGGTCATACGAGGCTCTGCACATGCCAGTACAGACACAAAAAGCCCGGCTATCAAGCCGGGCATATAAAAACCAATGCGGTGTATCACTCGTCTGGCCTCGACTGCCCACTCTGCTTGCTGTCAGTTTAGCAGAGTGGGCCGCCAGCGCCTGAGCCGAACTGGGTTCAGACTCAGGAATAGCCAACCATCAAAGGCACGAAGGCGACGATCAACAGGGCTGAACCCATGACGATCAGTGGCATGACAATCTTCTCATGCCGCTTGTAGAACGAGCCTTCGGTCAGCACGGACTTTCTGACTTCGTCCTCTCCAACCACCTGCCTCGTCAGCAAGTGGTTCAGCGCCACCGGCGGACTGAGATAGCCGAGCTCGAAAGCAACCAGCGTGACCATCCAGAAGTGCACTGGATCCACGCCATTGGCATAAGCCACATGGGCGATCGTCGCACTTACAAGGATAACCGCACCGTAGGGATCCATCACCATACCAATGATAACCAGCAGGACGACAAGCAGAGCCATTACCGTCCAGACACTGCTGAAGGTGGTCGGGAACATTTCCATCAGCTCCGCCCGCTCAATCACACCACCGATACTGACCGACAGTCCCATCAGGAATAACAGCGCACCGATATGGGTCGTTGTTTCGTTGGTCGCACTCCGGATGCTGTTCTCAACCGTCTTGCGTTCTTCGCCCTTCTCTTTGCGGGTAATGATGTGCTCGTACAAGAGAATGGCCAGCATCATGACAGGCAGAATGCGTGGCGCAGAGAACTCGTTCAGTTTGACATCTAGCACCCAGTGGTAGAACAGAATGACACCGGCAATGATAAGCACATAAGGCAGCAGCGCGCGCAGGGCTCGACTCATCTGGGGGAAAGCTTCCCCTGCCGGAGCCAGCGTCAACTTGGACTGTCTTCCGATGGTCAGGCTGACCAGCGCAAAAAGCGCCAGCGTCAGGAAGAACACCTTGTAGCCCCAGTCAAACAGCTGATCCGTGGTTACTTCCCGGTTCAGGTAAGCAATAATAACGACCAGCAGGCAGGGGCGCAGAACCACACCCATACTTCCGGACATGGCGGTGGTGGCCAGAGCCAGCTGACGTCTGGCACCAGCCATTCTCAGCTCGTTATAGATCACCGCGCCTGCCGCAATAACGAAGATTCCGGACGCCCCGGTATAGGCAGTTGGCAATGCCGTCACTGCAAGAGCAACGATGGCCAGCATTTCCGGAGGCATCTTCCAGGGCTTCAGCGCTTCGAAGACCAGGTGAGCCAGACGCGTCTGCTTGACCATCATACCGATCCACACGTAGAGACCGACGTTCAGGAACATGTCTGACAGATCCATCATCTTGTCCAGATAAATGCCAACACCTGCCACATGACCATGCAGCATGAAGTAGGTGCCCGATATCAGACACATGGTGGTATACAGCGGCACACTAAGAAGTGCCTTGCCAATAGAACCACCAGAGGGCAGATCACGCGGGATTCTGGCAATGTGGTAGGCACTGATCGCAGCAATCAGAAGGAAACCACCTATCCATATCCAGTGGAGAATGTCCTTGGCGATGGGTATGTCGCCCCCGCTGTGATGGGAGAGCTCACGGAAAGACCAGGCTGAGGCAAACAACATCAGGTTCGCCACCGTCTGAAGCACTGCACTGACCGTATGATCGAGGCGCGTATCCACAGGGCGCAGGGCAATGTGGTGACGTGTGAATGTCGCCGTCGCGGCACAGATAATGACCAGAACGGCGAGAATAAAACGCTGAGAGGTCAGCCCCAGGGCAATCAGGTCACCCAGGAACAGCTCAACAGCGCGATAGGCCTTTACGCCTGGCGTGATCCGGTCGACTGTACGCTCGTAGGTCTGGAATTTCTGCTCACAGGCCTGCTGGGCATTCTGCAGCGATTGCCGGATAACTTCTGGATTTACCGGCTCGGCTTCGAAGAGGTCCAGCCCCAGATCATCTTCTTCGTCACTGGCAGCCAGACGCTTCTGCAGCTCGGCTTCAATATCCGGATTCCGGTCGCACTGTGGGAGCACCGGGTCGTAGCGCAGTTCATAGTAGCCATCCCAGAGGGACTGTCCGACCTTCAGTATCCGGTTATGGATATCACTGCTGGTACTGAATATGACGACAGCCAAAAGCAGCAGACATGCCGGAAGTGAAGATAGCCATTCGTTCAGGCTTCGTTGACGCATTGAGTTGACCATAATTACTACTTTACCTTCCTGATTGGTTGGGTTTACCCACGGTCGTTACAGAATATCGTCCAGGTCGATGGTGTCTTCCGGCGCGGCCTTGGACTCATCCCAGAACGTTCCCAGACCACCAATCGGTGTTCTGTGCCCAGTCGCCTCTGTCCACATGCGGTCAGACAGCGCTGTCAGCATGGTGGTTGCCAGCTCGTCCATCATGCGATAGTCCGGGTTTGACGGCTTACGTTCTTTCGCTTTCACGTGCTGCTTGATCACATTCCGCAGCCCCTGTTCATCATTGGCGTTGTAATAGCCGATGGCCTGCATGACGTGAACCAGGCGCACACCGGCTTTTTCGCCTTTCTTGACGGCCAGCTGCATACGCTTCTCGGCGCTTTCTCCTGCAGGTTCTGCACCCGGCAACATAGACCAGATCAGCGCCTGAACCCCGTTGGGGAGGCCCCACCAGCGATCATCATCAACACAGGTCGTGGCGCGGGCGGCCTTTGCGGCAATGTTCTTGGGAACACCCAGGCCAGCAGTTGAAGTGATTTCATTGTTCAAGGCCTGAAGACCGGCAACCAGCCCCAACAGATAGGTCATCTGTTCGAAGTCTGAGTCCAGACTCGGACACTCGCCACCGGGTTCACCGTAGGCTGTTACCAGGTGCTGGTATGCCTTGTAGTTCCGCTGGGCAGCCAGGATATTGAAACGCTTCTGGGTGATCAGGGCGTCCTCGGCATCAATGGCGTCCTGACGTTTGATCGCCCGAAGATAGCGCAGCTCTTCATTCCAGGCCATGGCCTCGGCGCACATGCCGGCAGAAGACATCACCATGATCGCCAGCTGATCCGGGGTGGCCCGAACGCGGGAGAATGACATCAGCATGGGCGTCAAGGCTTCTGACATGGCACAGTTCATAGCGATGTCATCGGTTGTCAGCATGTAAGGAACCTGATGTTCCTTGGCGAAACCAACCATGACATCACCGGTTGTCTTGTACATGGCATTACGCACAACGCCGCATCCGGATACAGTCACCGCAAGAATTGCAAGCAGCGCCCATCTGGAGGCTTTTTTCCATGGGTTTAAGGTGCTTGAACGACGCACTTTCATTCTCCCGCCTATACTTGATTGATTCGGAGCAAACGGACACTGCTTGAGCAAGCCTGTTTAGAGTAGCTACTCAAAAGATCCGAGATACCAGATTTTCGATCCGGGATTATGAAGGAAATCAGGGGGGGCGGGTGAGACAGAGCACACGCTTCAGCTAAATCCCGTAAAATAAATTGACGAAAGTTAACTTAACTCAGAAATCGCAGGAACAGGGCATGCTGAAACCCCAGTTAATAGAAGCCATTGCCGAGGAATCCGGCCTGACAAAACACCAGGCGGGAGAGGCGCTGACTGCCATTCTCGACCAGATAACCGATCAACTCAGTGTGGGAAACCGGATTTCAGTCAGCGGTCTTGGCAGCTTTCACGTCAGGCACAGTGAGGCGAGGCAAGCCGTCAATCCGCAAACGCGAGAGAAACTCCACATCCCTGCGCGCGAGCGAGTGGTTTTTCATGCAGCCCGGCAACTCAAGGATTCAGTCAACGAGCCGGGCTGACAAACGTGGCCGAAAACCCTAAAGCGAGAGTCTCGCTTCTATTTCCTGCCAGGCTGCGTCTGTCATGCCACTGGCTTCCCGAGCCGCCTCCAGCGAATCAAGGGGGCGGGCATCAATCAATTTCTGCGCAGTGACCTTGCCGACCTTGGGTAAGGACATCAGCGCCTGAAGGGAGGCGCTGTTCAGATTGACAGCTACTTCGCTGGCTGGCTCATCTCCCGCAGCAGGCGCCTCAATCAGCTTTTTTTTTTCGGATCGCCAGCGCCTTCGATGGCACCCTTAAGCTCTTCAATACGCTTTTCCAGTGCGACGATCTCATACTGCAGGGCGGTTTGCTTATCGAGGGCATCCGCCGTATTTCTGGAGATATTCCAGAGTAGCCAGACAACGACCAGTAGAAGCAAGAATCCCAGAAACCCCATTTTTATCTCCTTTGTTCAGAAGGTGTCAGAGCCGTTCCGCTCAGCTTTCATCGTACGCTATATTGCCATCGACCAGAACCGTTGTCACAAGTCCCGCCAGCTTTTCTGAGGCGTCAAAGGGATGATTGCGGCCGCCGGAGCTCCAGTTG
>JAUIAZ010000140.1 GCA_030427465.1 Gammaproteobacteria bacterium
CGCAGCAGTTTGTCCGCACCCTCCACCTGCTCGGCTTTCTCGATACGGGCGACGCGCAGATCAATTTTCAGGAAGTCATCGATCTGAATCGTGTCATCCTTCTCTTCACGCGCAGAGCTTACGCTCAGATTCTGTGGCGCACCGGGTTTGGCCTGAGAACTGCCTGTCTGTTCCTTGGATGCATCGATCATGGCTTTCACCTCTTTCGGCTGAATACGGGCAATCATGGGTTTAAAGGCATTGATGGTATGACCCAGCAGGGGTTCAGGCGTGCTGCGCCAGTCCAGTGGCGTACCGAGGAATGCCTCGGTCTGGCGAGCCATTTCCGGCACCACCGGCGCGAGATAGGTCATCAGCACCTTGAACAGATTGAGGCCCATGGTGCAGACAGCCTGCACTTCGGCTTCCTTGCCTTCCTGCTTGGCAAGCTGCCAGGGGGCCTTCTCGGCAATGTAGGCATTGGCCTTGTCGGCCAGCGCCATGATTTCGCGCACGGCCTTGCCGAACTCACGTTTTTCATAGCAGTCAGCGATGGCGTCACTGCGCCCGGCGGCCTCCTCAAACAGGGCGGGTGCATCCAGCGTGTCGCTGAGCTGACCACCCGCCTTGGTGATAAAGCCAGCACAGCGGCTGGCGATGTTGACCAGCTTGCCGACCAGGTCGGAATTCACCTTGGCCACAAAGTCATCGAGGTTCAGGTCCAGGTCTTCCACTTCACTGTTCAGTTTGGCGGCGAAATAGTAGCGCAGATACTGGGGATCCAAATGCTGCAGATAAGTCCGGGCCATAATGAAGGTGCCGCGCGATTTCGACATCTTTTTGCCGTCCACCGTGACGAAGCCGTGGGCGAAGACAGCGGTCGGCGTGCGGAAATCGGCGCAGCTGAGCATGGCTGGCCAAAACAGGGCGTGGAAGTTGATGATGTCTTTGCCGATGAAGTGGTAGACCTCTGCCTCTGAATCGGGCTTCCAGTAGTGATCGAAGTCCAGATCGTCGCGCTGGTCACACAGATTCTTGAAGCTGGCCAGATAGCCGATCGGGGCGTCCAGCCAGACATAGAAGTACTTGCCCGGCGCATCAGGGATTTCAAAGCCGAAGTAGGGGGCGTCACGGCTGATGTCCCATTCCTGCAGACCTGCCTCAAGCCACTCAGCCAGTTTGTTGGCGATGGCAGGCTGCAGGGTGCCGCTGCGGGTCCAGTCGCGCAGAAAGGCCTCGAAATCCGGTAGCTTGAAGAAGTAGTGCATGGACTCTTTCTCGACCGGCGTGGCACCACTGATGGCGGAGCGCGGGTTGATCAGCTCCATGGGGGTATAGGTGGCCCCGCAGACCTCGCAGTTGTCTCCATATTGGTCTTCCGCTTTGCAGCGCGGACAAGTGCCCTTGATGAAGCGGTCGGCCAGGAACAACTGCTTTTCCGGATCAAAAGCCTGGGTAATGGCACGCTGGGCAATGTGGCCCTTGTCGCGGCAGGCCAGATAGATCTGATTGGCCAGCGCCTGGTTTTCCGGGCTGTGCGTCGAGTGATAGTTATCGAAAGCGATGTCAAAGTCCGCAAAATCCGCTTCGTGGCTGGCCTTGACCTCGGCAATCAGAGCTTCGGAGGTGACGCCCTGTTGCTCCGCCTTGAGCATGATCGCGGTTCCGTGTGCGTCGTCGGCACAGACGTAAGTACAACGGTTCCCTCGCATTTTCTGGAAGCGCACCCAGATGTCAGTCTGAATGTATTCCAGCAGGTGGCCCAGATGAATCGGGCCATTGGCGTAGGGCAGTGCACTGGTGACGAGGATATCGCGCTGTTTGCTCATGAGGTTCCTTGCTGACCGTTCTCTTGACGCGGGCTGTCGGCCCTAGAAAAAAAGATGCGCAATGATAGCAAACTTTTCCCTGGGGATGGATGGCTTTAGTACAATACCAATCCGGTATACAATGCCGCCCCGTGCCCATTATAGATGCATTCAGGAGAAACCCGTGTCGGTCGAAGCCGTTCTCAAGCAAGCACTGTCGAACTATCAGGACCCTTACTTCGGAAAAAGCCTCTGGGACATGAAAGTGCTCAAAGACTGGTCGCTGGAAGCAGACGGCACGCTGAACCTGCAGATGATCCTGCCTTATGCCTGCAGAGGACTGCAGGGCGCCATCGCCGAGTTACTCGGCAACGCGCTGGAAGATGCAGAAGGGGTAAAAAGCGTGGCCTTGGCGATTGACCAGAAAATTCTGCCGCATGCGGGGCAGAACAACATTGCGGCCTTGCCGGGTGTTCGCAACGTGATTGCTGTGGCTTCCGGGAAAGGTGGTGTCGGCAAGAGCACGATCACCGCCAATCTGGCTCTCGCCCTGGCTGCTGAAGGCGCACGGGTCGGGGTGCTGGATGCTGACATCTATGGGCCCAGTCAGGGCATGATGCTGGGCGTTCCGGAAGGGCAGCGGCCCGGTGTGGAAGAAGAAAAGCGCTTTATTCCGATTGAGGCCCATGGTCTGCAACTGATGTCGATGGCGTTTCTCGTTACCGAGAAAACCCCGATGGTCTGGCGCGGTCCCATGGTCAGCGGGGCGCTACTGCAAATGGCAACGCAGACCCGCTGGGATGATCTCGATTATCTGCTGATTGACTTGCCGCCAGGCACCGGGGATATCCAGCTGACACTGGCACAGAAAATACCGGTGGCCGGCGCAGTGGTGGTGACGACGCCGCAGGACATTGCTCTGCTGGACTGCCGTAAAGGGGTGGAAATGTTCCGCAAGGTCAATGTGCCGGTACTGGGAATCGTCGAGAATATGAGCGTGCATATCTGCAGCGCCTGTGGCCATGCTGAGCCACTGTTCGGCGAAGACGGCGGCGTGCGGATGGCTGAGGAATACGGCGTGCCGCTGCTGGGGCAGTTGCCTTTGCACCGCACCATTCGTGAACAGACTGACAGTGGCCGCCCCAGTGTGGTGGCAGAACCAGACAGCGAGGTGGCGCGCCGTTTTGCCGACATGGCCCGGACTTTATCGGCCACCCTGGCACAGCGCGATGCTGACCAGGCGCAGCTCTTCCCCGACCTGATCGGGAAAGGCTGAAGCGCCCCTTTATTCTCGTCTGCGGACTGGTTAGTATGCGTGCGCAGAGTAATGAACAGTGAGTGAGCAGCATGGCGATTAAATCAGACCGCTGGATTCGAAGAATGGCCCGGGAAGCGGGTATGATCGAGCCGTTCGCGGAAGGGCAGGTTCGCGACAGCGAACAGGGAAGGGTGATTTCGTATGGGGTATCCAGTTATGGCTATGACGTACGCTGCAGCCGTGAGTTCAAGATCTTCACCAACGTCTATTCCGCCACGGTGGATCCCAAAGCCTTCGACGACAAGAGTTTCGTCGATGTGGAAAGCGATGTTTGCATCATCCCTCCCAATTCCTTTGCACTGGCCCGTACGGTCGAATATTTTCGCATTCCGCGCGATGTACTCACCATTTGCCTGGGCAAGAGCACTTATGCCCGCTGCGGTATTATCGTCAATGTCACCCCGTTGGAGCCTGAGTGGGAAGGTCATGTGACGCTGGAATTTTCCAACACCACAAACCTGCCGGCCAAGATCTACGCCAATGAAGGGGTGGCCCAGATGCTGTTCTTCCAGTCGGATGAAGTCTGCGAAGTCAGCTATAAGGATCGGGCCGGCAAGTATCAGGGGCAGCGAGGCGTTACCCTCCCGCGCACCTGATGAGCCAGCCGGGCAGCGAGCGCGAAGGCGTCATCAAATATCAGCTGGAGCATCACTTCAGTGGGCTCGAACCCGTGCCCGGTTTCGACGATCTGGCTGCCTGTCGTCGCAAACTTTTCAAAGCCTGCCTGCTGGGACAGGACCCGCTGCGCTATGACGGGCTCGGTTTTGGCAACATCAGTCTGCGCTTACCGGAACCCCGCGGTTTCCTTGTCAGTGGCACACAGACCGGGGGCCTGCCAGACCCTGGCCCTGAAGCCTATGCGGAAGTGCTCACTTGTGATCCGCTGAGAGGGACTCTGGTTTCCGCCGGACAGGCCAAACCGTCTTCCGAATCTTTGACTCATGCCCAGATCTACGCCTTTTCACCGTCAGTGCGTGCGGTGGTGCACGTACACAGCCCGGAGCTGTGGCGCGGCGCTGCCGGGCTAGGCTTGCCGGTGACGCCGATAGAGGCCGCTTATGGAACCACGGCAATGGTGCTTGCCGTGCAGGCGCTTTGGGACTCCGGTGCGCTGAACACAAAGCGGCTATTCGCCATGGGCGGGCATGAGGATGGCATTATCGCGTTTGGTGCTTCACCAGGTGAAGCCGCGCAATGGATATTCAACAGTCTGGGAGAACTCTGAATAATGGCATCGCCGTGGTATCACCGGGTCGCAAAACTGAATGGCTGGCGCAGCCGGGCCTTTGTGTTGGCACTGGCCGAGCGGGCTTATCCGCACCTTTCCCTGTATGCAGACATGCACGGGCTGGAAAAGCTGGGGCGCAATACTCGGCATCTTCTGGACAAGCTGTGGACTGAACTGGGCAAGCCGCTGACCGTCTGGGATAAAAGACAGGCCGACGCGTCGGAGGAAGCGGTTCCGGAGGCAACGAGTGCGGCAGAACGTCTGCTTGATGACTGGTGGGCACAGCTGGAAAGCGATGAATCTTTTGGTGCCATCGCGGCGCGTCACAGTATTGAGCTGCTGGAGGCAGCCTTGCGCTTTACCCATAGACCCGACCGCGAGGAGGCCCGGCGTCTGGCCGAAGCGGATTTCAATCTGGTGCTCCAGGCGCTGGAATGGCAGTACGGAGAAGGGCTGGATGACGAAGCCCTGATCGACCTGTATGAGAGTCATACCCTGAGCCAGGACGCCATGCGCTGGCAGCGCTCTTTGTTGGCCCAACTGGAAAAGCAGGATCATCCCGATGACCGGTTTCTGGCTACACTCAGGGAGCAGGCCGGAAATGACGGTGTCAGCAGTCTGGGCATCGGCGGCCAGCCCGGCGAAGAAGAGGATCAGCAAGCATGAAACTTTCGCGATTCGGTCACAAGTTCGGTCCCGGTGCCGGTATTAACTCTCTGATGGAAGACTTGGGCAACGCGCTGGCTGAAGGCGGCCTGATCATGATGGGCGGCGGGAACCCGGGTTTTGTCCCCGAAGTGGAAGACGCCCTGCGCCAGCGCCTGGCAGACATTGCCGCCGACCCGGACGCATTTCGTCGGTTGGTGGGGATTTATGATCCACCGCAGGGAGAGAAGCGTTTCATCCGCGCGCTGGCCGGTCTCTTGAGGGAACAGTTTGGCTGGCCGATTGATGAGCGTTACATCGCGCTGACCAATGGCAGTCAGTCGGCTTTCTTTACCCTGTTCAACCTCTTTGGCGGTGACTGTGGTGATGGCGAGTTCCGCAAGATTCTGTTGCCCATGGCACCTGAGTATATTGGCTATGCCGATGCCGGGTTGCAGGACGACCTGTTTATCTCCGTGCCCCCCCTGATAACAGAGCTGCCGGATAACCGCTTCAAATACCATGTCGATTTCAGTGCCTTGCCTCTGGAGAAAAACATCGGAGCCATCTGTGTCTCGCGGCCCACCAATCCCACGGGTAATGTGCTGACGGATGCGGAGATGGACCATCTGATCGAACTGGCTCGCGAACAGGACGTGCCCCTGATCGTCGACGGGGCTTATGGCTTGCCGTTTCCGGGGCTGATCTTTACCCCGGTGAAAGAAGTCTGGGATGACCATCTGGTGCTCTGCCTGAGCCTGTCGAAATTCGGCTTGCCGGCAGCCCGAACCGGGATAGTGATTGCTCACCCCGATGTGATCAAAGCGGTTTCGGCGGTCAATGCCATTACCAATCTGGCCCCCGGCAGCTTCGGTGCCACACTGGCAACCGAACTGGTGGAAAGCGGCGAGATTCTGCGGTTGAGTCAGGACGTTGTGCGGCCCTTCTATCAACGCAAAGCTGAGCGGGCCGCGCAGCTGATGGGTGAGGCGCTGGCGGGCCTGCCCTTTGCGCTGCACGTGCCTGAAGGGGCCATGTTCCTGTGGCTGTGGCTGAAGGACCTGCCGATCAGCAGTCTGGAACTGTACCAACAGCTGAAGGAGGAAGGCGTGCTCGTGGTATCCGGGCATTACTTCTTCCCGGGGCTGGATCTGCCGGATTGGAAGCACCAGCATGAATGCCTGCGGATCACCTATTCGCAGGAGGATGAACTGGTCAGTGAGGGAATCACCCGCCTGGCCTCATTGGTCAGACGGGTGTATGCCGAGTCAGGTGCTGGCTGAGTCCGGCATGAGAATCTTCTCTGCGTAAACTTCCGGTGCTTCCTGCGGAACCCAGTGACCACAGTCAGGTACGATGGTCACTGAGCGCGGGTGCATCAGATAGGCCTGATGCGTCGGTACATGCGGGTCATCCGCGCCCCAGATCAGATCAATGGGAACCTGTTCTGCCAGTGCAGCCTGTTTCGACGTCCAGTGGGTGAACCTTTCTGATCGGGCACTGCGGTACATCTTCAGCACCGTCCAGCGCGCCTGCCAGCGGGTGACGCGGCCTGCATAGGTGCGGCGAATGTCCGCTTCGCTGAGTCGGCGTGAAGCACGCCGGAGTTCCCAGCGGAAAATCCACCAGTTCATGAGCAGCATCGACAGCTCTCCCAGAACCGGGGTCTGCCAGATCGTGGCCCATTCATGCCAGCGGTAAAGGTGGCTGAACGGAAAGTCGCCCCCGATAATGCGTTTAACCTTGTGCGGATATTTGCAGGCCCAGAGCATGCCGAAGATGCCGCCCCAGTCGTGCACAATCAGCGTCAGCGGGGTTTCCAGCTGCAGCCTGCTCACCAGCTCATCGACGTAATCTGCATAGTGTTCCAGATCAAAGCGGTAGTGGTCTGGCCGGCCGCTGCGGTACATGCCGGGGAGGTCGGGCGCATAACAGGTGTATTGGTGTTTGATCCGTTCTATCAGGGGCAGCCAGATATCAGCCGAGTCAGGGACCCCATGCAGGAGAAGGGCCGGCTCACCCTGACCCTCGGTGTGTACAAAAATAGGTGCGTTGCCAATCGTGATCTGCATTTCAGGCGACCTCTTCACGGGCTGTAGCGGCGACAAATTGTGAGCGCAGGAACTGGCCATAACCCCGTTCGACACCAAAGTCCTTTGCGAAACACCCTTGCCTGAAGGCGGCCCTCCCGTTAATCAGTACATGCTCAACCACACCTTCGTTGCGGTTGACCATGCGCTGTAGTCCCTCGAAACCTTCCATGGAGGCCTCGTGGTAAGTCTCCAGGTCCTGTCTGAGGCCTTCCGGGTTGATGATGACAAGGTCTGCACGGGCGCCTTCTTTCAGCTGACCGGCATCCAGGCCAAACCAGTCCGCCAGTTCCCCGGTGAGCTTGTATACCGCCCGATGTACGGGAAAGTCTGTCGCGCCCTGTGTCTGTTTTTCATAGGCAAATTTCAGCAGACGCAGGGGAAAGTTATAGAAGGCCATGTTGCGGATATGCGCACCAGAGTCCGCGAAGCTGATGACGGCATCAGGGTTTTTGATAATGCGTTCGAGCACCTCGGGTCTGTCGTTTGCAATAACGGTGTGCCAGCGGAGCTGCTTCCCAAACTCGACAACCAGATCCAGAAACAGGTCGGCAGGGTGAAGCCCGCGTTTTTCGGCGATTTCCCCAAAGCTTCTTCCGATCAGGCCGGTATCGGGACAATCCTTGATGGTGGCATCATGAAAATCCCGCTGCCACACCCGGCCACCCCATTTCTTGTCGTAGTCTTTGCGGAAACGGCGACGGTAACTCTGGTCTTTCAACAGCGCATTGCGCTCCAGTTCATCTTTCAGGTGCAATGCGGCTTCCCCGGAACCGAACTCTTCAAAGACCACCAGATCCATACCGTCTGCATACACTTCAAAGCGATTGGGCAGCGCCTGCCATTTGAAATCGGCACTCAGGCGGTTGAACAGCCGGGTAACTGCTGCGATCAGCCAATAGGTATTTGGCGTCGCTTTCGGATCCATCAGAGTGATGAGTGTGGTTTTCAGCTGTTTGCGTAGCAGGCCGAGGCTCTCCCAGAAAAACAGGGCAGTGTTCCATTTGGTCACTATATTGGGCGCGCCCTGGTGAATACGGCCATGCTTGCGCAAGACACGATTGAGCGCCCTGAACTCGTTCCAGCGCGCGTAGGTCGAGGGCAGGGAGGCACTGCGGAAGCGGTCTCCGTCGAGTTTGTCCCACGAGGTAGTCATGGTCGAAAGGCCCAGCAGCCCGGCCTCCAGCCCCTCTTCCAGCAGCTGGGTCATTCTGGTCATTTCTTCCGCAGAGGGTTTGATCTCGGGAGAGGTGGCTTTGCCCAGACCCAGCGCATGGGTTCGCAGATCCGAGTGACCCAGAAAACTGGCCAGATTCGGGCCCAGAGGATGTTGATCGTAGAAAGCCACGTAATCCTTCACCGAGTTCCAGGTTTTTTTGTTTTCCAGAATTGGCAGAAC
>JAUIAZ010000141.1 GCA_030427465.1 Gammaproteobacteria bacterium
GGAAACGATGTGGCTACGAACCTGAAATGGATCATGTCCTCGAATTCGCTGTGTTTCATGCCCATACCACGGCATGAAACCTGGTTTATGGAGGGCCGCCTGGAAGCCGGGGTGCATTTCGCTCCGCTGCAGGATGACTTCAGTGATCTCGATGAGAAAATCGCCTACTATCTGGCGCATCCTGAGGAGGCCAAGCAAATGGTTCGCAATGCCCAGACCTTTGTTTCGCAGTTTCGCGACAGTCGCAGGGAAGCGCTCATCGGCATGAAGGTACTTGAAAAATATGCGCGCCTGAGTGGGCAAAGTAATACGGTTCCTGACTAATCGGTGCCTGACGTTTTGCCTGCAGCAGGCATGGACAGGGAATCATCGAGTATCGTATCCAGCCCGAAAACATAAGGAGCCTCTGCTCCTCTGACGGCGCGGGAGAAGGCCCGGAAATCGAGAGATTTCCAGCGCTTCTTGTTTAGTAAGGGCAGATAGTGCTGCACATTTCCCTGGTTGATCGCCTGAAAACGGGACATGACTCGCTGCATCTCCCGGATCCGCACCAAACCATGATGAAAATCATGCAAGAGCACCAGTGACCAGGCACCGTCCATGAAATGTCCCCCGACCGTTACCGCCAGTCGTCCCTCTGCCACGGCCTGAATGGCGTTTTCGGTCCAGTCAATGCCGCCGCCGATCACGTCACGACCGGGCACCAGCCCGATCTGTTCTGCGGCGGAGATGGCTGCCAATGCCATCCCGTCGCTGGCTGACCATATGACTGAAGTCTGAGGATAGCGCTTGAGGAGAACGGGCAGTTGCTGAGCTGTGATTTCCGGCTCCCAGTTAGAATAAACCACCTGCTGCAAATCCAGATCGGATTGAGCACGAACAGCCAGCCCCAGCCCCTCAACTCTCAAACGGGAAGGCGTCGACTCACGGGAGCCGGTAAACCCAACGACTTTCAAGGGCATCGGGAGTGCGTTGCGAACTGCCGCTTCTCGCAACTCAGAGCCCAGCAGGCGACCCGCCTGCTGGTCGTCAGGAACAAGATGTCCGATCCACTGAGTAAAAATCTGCCCGGGAATACCTACCCGACCGGTGTCACTTTCCGGGATATCCGTATTAAAAAAAAAGACGGGGGTACCGGCCGATTCAGCAGCAGAGAGTATCCGCCCCCCCTGACCTGACTGGAATATCGTCAGCAGGTAGTCTAGCCCGGGCTCCTTCAAGAGACTCAGAGCCTCTTCGGTGGAACGCAACCGGTTGCCCTCTCCATAACGGACTTCCAGTTGTATCCCCAGATTATCAGCTGCCGCCAGAAGAACCTCCGTGACAGAATCCCAGAAGGGATCGCCTTTATAATCCGGGTTAACAAACCCGACATGCACAGGCTGCCCGCTCTGACCTGATTGTCCGCTTTGACCTGATTGCCCGGCGGCTGCCTCGAAGGCAAGCAAAGACAGCAACAGGGCCAACAGGCTCCAACGGCGGAACAGAATCCAGAGCGGGAATAAAAGACTGCTCATCAAATTGTTATCAACCTTTCAGCAAGCGATAGAGCCAGCGTTGGGCCCTGCCTTCCTGATACAGGCGACTGACTTCACTATCAATCAGGGCTTTCAGCCTGGAAGATCTTGGATCGTTGCGGTTAAGCATCCAGTAAAACGCTTCCCGCGTGGCTCCTTCCAGAGGCTTGAGCACCATATCACTGCTTTTTAACTGTTGATTCAACTCCATCATCAGCACCTCCTGCCTGGCCAGGCCAACATCACAGCGACCGATACGAAGCATCTTCATTATCGGCGCCAGGTCTTCCGATATTC
This sequence comes from Gammaproteobacteria bacterium, assembly GCA_030427465.1. GTDB lineage: Bacteria > Pseudomonadota > Gammaproteobacteria > Pseudomonadales > Oleiphilaceae > JADJWY01. The sequence continues at coordinate 1,815 of JAUIAZ010000141.1, forward strand.
TTTCCACTCTATCGTTATCAAAACCGAAATTATCGTAGATGTAGCCCTTCTGGCCGCACACCACCAGACCGCTGTAGTCATCAGAGCGGATTTTTGGTAGCAGAGACCCTTCTTCCCCCCGGTAATAGAATACGACCGGGGTCAGACTGTAGATGGGATCGGTCAGCAAATAGTCCTGCTGACGCTGGGGGTTACTGGCAGCGTCCAGGATGATGGTCACATCCCCTTCATACCCGTCTTTCAGACATCGTTTCCAAGGTCTGACTACCACGCGATAAGGGATGTCGTGTTTGCCAAGAATTTCAGCCAGAAACTCGGCATTCAGGCCGGCAAATGGCTGATCAGGCCGGTCTTGGCCGTTCATGCCACCCGGTATACTGAATGGCGGCCAGCCTGCATCTTCGGCACAGACAAGTACAGGCTCATCACCGGCGAGAGCGTGAGTCGTCAACAACAGCCCCAGGAGACAGTTTCTGAACGTGCCCATTTTTCTGTGTTTCATTGAGCTCCTTTCTGCTCTGACACTCTCGGCATGATAGCGGCAAACAAACACCACCCCTTGCTCAGTTAGCGCTTACTTCACTTACATATTCTGGCGCGATGTCGTCCGGATAATAAGCCAGCCCCAATTTGCTCAGGTAGTCCATGCGATCCGCCGAGCGCAGATTTATATCGGGAGCACTCAGCCCAAGCTGTTCGTACAACCCGGCGGTGAAGGCCAGATACTGTTCTCCTTCATCCAGCATCAGAAGGCTCACGGCACCCACATCCGGCCTGACCCGCTCAGACAGTTCAGGAGGCAGCTCAACGGCTACAATGGCGACCTGCTCATCTGCCCCGAACCGGTGCCCGCGTCGTTTCAATGTCTGCTCTGCCCAGTAGTAAGCCAACTCCAGACACGGGGTCAGAAACACCGGTTCGACACTCTCTTCGTATTCATTGCCAATGGTTGCCATCGTCTTGCGTGTGGCTTCGTTCATTGCCCGGTCACCGGAGCGAATCAGTCCGGATTTCAGTATGGAAGGCAACAGTGCGGATGAGGTACCGTGGTACCAGGTATTCTTGGCCTCAAAGCCCTCAGGCTTCAGCAGTTTACTGGCATTCTGAAAGTGGGACGGTATGTCTTTCATCAATTAACTTACCCGACTCATAACTAACAAACCTGTATTCTAATGACTTTTCCGCAGAAACAAAAAAGGCGACATTCAAGTCGCCTTTTTCAGCCTGAAAGGCCAGTCCCGATTAAGAGAACTGGTTAGAGGTGTTTTTCGCACCACCTGCTTTCAGAGCCATCTCACCGGCGTAGTACTCTTTGTGGTCGTCACCCATGTCTGAACCAGCCATGTTCTGGTGCTTGACGCAAGCGATGCCCTGACGGATTTCCTTACGCTGTACACCTGCGACGTAGCCCAGCATGCCCTGCTCACCGAAGTACTCTTTGGCCAGGTTATCAACAGACAGTGCAGTCGTGTGATAAGTCGGCAGAGTGATCAGGTGGTGGAATACGTTGGCTTCACGAGAAGTGTCGGCCTGGAAGGTCTTGATGCGCTGATCAGCAGCCGCAGACAGCTCGGAGTCATCGTATTCGGCAGACATCAGGTTGTCACGATCATAGGCAGAAACGTCTTTGCCTTCTGCTTTCCACGCATCGTAAGTCTGCTGACGGAAGTTCAGTGTCCAGTTGAAGGAAGGCGAGTTGTTGTAAACCAGCTTCGCATCTGGATGAACCTTGCGAACTTCGTCCATCATACCCTTGATTTCGTGGACAGTCGGAACCGCTGTTTCGATCCACAGCAGGTCGGCACCGGCATTGATGGCTTCGATACAATCGAATACGCAACGCTCGTGACCAGTACCCTGGCGGAACTGATACAGACCGGAAGGCAGACGCTTTGGACGAACCAGCTTGCCACCGCGGCTGATCAGAACGTCACCTTCGGCAGTGTCTTCCGGGGAAACTTCTTCACAATCGAGGTAAGAGTTGTACACATCACCCTGATCGCCTGGCTCGTTAACAACCGCGATTTCCTTGGTCAGACCAGCACCTTCAGAGTCGGTACGTGCAACGATAACACCATCGTCAACGCCCAGCTCAAGGAAAGCGTAACGCAGAGCACGGATTTTTGCGTGGAAGTCGTTGTGCGGAACGGTCACTTTACCGTCCTGGTGACCACACTGCTTCTCGTCAGCAACCTGGTTTTCGATCTGCAGGGCACAGGCACCCGCTTCAATCATCTTCTTGGCCAGCAGGTAAGTCGCTTCAGCGTTACCGAAACCGGCATCGATGTCAGCAATGATCGGCACAACATGAGTTTCATGGTTATCGATCTTGTCCTGGATTTCAGCTGCCTTGGCGCTGTCACCCGCTTCACGTGCCTTGTCCAGCTCACGGAACAGACCACCCAGTTCGCGGGCATCGGCCTGACGCAGGAACGTGTACAGCTCTTCTACCAGATCGGCCACAACGGTCTTTTCGTGCATGGACTGATCAGGCAGCGGGCCGAAATCAGAACGCAGGGCAGCAACCATCCAGCCAGAGAGGTACAAGTAGCGACGTTCAGTGGAACCAAAGTGCTTCTTGATGGAGATCAGCTTCTGCTGACCCACAAAACCGTGCCAGCAACCCAGAGACTGAGTGTACTTGGTCTTGTCCTTGTCGAACGCAGCCATGTCGCGACGCATGATACCGGCGGTGTACTTGGCAACGTCCAGACCGGTCTTGAACTTGTTCTGGGCACGCATGCGTGCAGCATATTCAGGATTGATGGCATCCCAGAATTTGCCGTTTTTTTCTTTCAGTGCTGCGACTGACTGGATGTCGTTCTGGTATTGAGACATAGTGCGGAGTCCTCTGTTTGCAGTATGACTGGTTGCTTTCCGGGCTGGAGTCAGTTGTTTACCCGCTGCACCGGAAAGGCCCTTTGCTAGGAACGCTGCGAATTCTAGTCAAATCCTGCAGATAAATGAAATATATAGTGAACATTCTCGCTATTCATAAGATGAATACAGCGGGTCTGGTTTTTCTCTGTTGGGCGCTTTTTGATCATTTAAGCCTATGATTAGACGATGAAAAGTCGCTTCCTCCTTGCGGAAGAAGCGACTTCAGCGTCTTTGTAACCAAATGTGTTGAGTTGTAACCGTCTCTGATGCCAGACGTGCCGGCCTACCGGATGTCCATGCAGTTGGCGTAATAGGTCACGGTACCGGGCCAGTCACTGAAGACACCGATCACCCCGACTTTCTTCGCCAGCACGTGCAGCGCGGTCATCACATCGCCATCGTTGTTGATGGCCTCACTGACGGTCTGGTAGTACCAGCCACCCCCGTTTGCCAGTGGGCCAGATCGCTCCAGTGTCCAGGTAATGATATCCAGACCCGCACGTTTGGCCCGGCGGGCGTACTTGCTGGGCACGATCTTACCGTTGTCATTGACCTTCAGCAGCATCCATGTCGGAGGCGCAATGATCTGAACCCCTCGGTCCTTGAGTTCCTGCATGGAAGGTTCCCAGGTCTGAGGATCTTCACTGTCAAACTCAGGGTCACTGTAGCGTCCGTCCAGATAAACAGCCTGCCGTCCATACGCCGGCGTATTCTCTACCCAGTAAAGGACATCCTGCAGATTGAAGGACTGGGGCCAGACATCACGAGCCCTGACACCAGCACGCCAGTAGTCAGCAATCATCTGACGTGCATAGTCTTCCTGTGTGTAATCCCCTTCGAAAGGCATTTCAACAGAGGGCGATTTCAATTCCGGAGTAAACTTGACACCGAGTTCCTTGAACAATTCGATACTTTCCGCATGCGTCAGCAGGGTTCCGTTCTGGGCATACAGGTCAGTTCTCCAGCCAGGGGTACCCGCCATGTATTCCTCGACTGTCGTTGCCATCGGGTTGGCACCGTCCATCTTGCCTTTCAGTTGCCGAAACTCTTCCAGCGTCAGGTCACTGGTACAGCACTGGGCTGAGGCCGGGATGCCGTTCTCAGGATCCGCCGGAGTGAATGGCTGGGAGCACTTAGCGGCCAGCTCCGGGATAGCGAGGATATTGGTCGTGGTATGCAGGTCACACTGGCTGTGCCGACAGACCAGTTCCCGGTCTTTGGTAAAGGTGACATCGCACTCGACGATACCGGCCCCCATTTTCGCTGCAGCGACGTAGCTTTCCACGGTGTGCTCCGGAAACTGCATGGCAGCCCCGCGGTGACCGATGGAAAAGTCAGTCCGGTAGAAGGGCCCGTTGGCACAACTCTGCAGCTTTTTCTTGAGCCAGCCATCGTCCATGTCTTCGACCAGGTAATGAGGCCTTGGACCAACGTCAGCAGTCGCAGGGCCTATATCCCCCATCAATCCGTGAATCAGCTGGTGAACATCTGCCAGCCATTCTTCATTATCGTCCGGCGCTGCACCGGCTGAGGCACTGGCGATCAGGCTGAGCCCCATAACCAGTCGGCAGAGCAGTTTCTGCCACCGGGATTTCAAGTGTCGCATTCGCATGGTGAGTTTCCTTGTTCCTGTATTCTATTGTAGGTTTGAGTCCTCACGGGACCTTCCCAGACTGAAGGGGCAATGCTTCACTTTCTTGGCATTTTGATGTCGGTTAAATAGCAGTTTCATGACAGACCCGATGGCAGGACGGGACACAAAAATTTCACATAACGCAGTCATTTACACACTAAAATTAAAGTTTTGCTTAACCTTGTTAGGGCGCATTCCAATGACCCGGACCTACCCTGTTCCTGAATTAAATACGTTCGAAAAGATCTGGCGGGAACATCCGGACCAGACTCATCTTGAAACGCTCACCACCGTAAGATACCGCGGCCACGATCTGCCGGTTCAGGCCATGCGGGTCGGAAATGCGCCGCCGTCCGCGCCCGCCCTGCTGCTGACCGGCGGTGTGCATGGTCTGGAACGGATCGGCACCCAGGTTCTGCTGGCGTTTCTGAAACGGTTTCTGCAACGGCTCACCTGGGATCAGTGCCTGCAGGCGGAGTTGACCCAGTTACAATTATTCCTGATTCCTGCAGTAAACCCTTCCGGCATGCTGCGGCACACTCGCTCCAATGGCAACGGCGTCGACCTGATGCGGAATGCGCCACTGGACGCGGAAGACAAGGTCCCGCCTCTGCTCGGGGGGCATCGTTTCAGCACCCGTCTGCCCTGGTACCGCGGAAACAACCGCCGCATGGAGCCCGAAGCCCTGGCTCTGTGTCAGTTTGTCCGCAAGAATCTGTTCAGCGCCCCTTTCAGTCTGGTGCTCGACTGCCACTCCGGCTTCGGCCTGAATGACCAGTTATGGTTTCCCTATGCCTACAGCAAACGTCCGATGGCGCACCTGGCAGAAATTCACGCGCTCAAAGAGCTGCTGCAGGCCTCCTACCCACAGCATTTTTATGTGTTTGAACCTCAGAACCTGAATTACGGAACGCATGGTGACCTGTGGGACTACCTCTATCTCGAAAGTCTCGAGCATACCCGGCCCTTTCTGCCTCTGACCCTGGAAATGGGTTCCTGGGCCTGGATCCGCAAGAACCCGTTTCAGATGGCCCGGCTTGCCGGCTTCTTCCACCCGATCATGCCGCATCGTCTGAAACGGGTTCTCCGGCGGCATCTGCTGCTTCTGGATTTTCTGGTGGCGGCCGTGCGTTCTCATGAAGCCTGGTTGCCCGCCAGTGTCCAGAAACGACGCTTCCATGAGCAGCAGGCGCTGAGGGATTGGTATGCCTCCGGCAGTTGAGCTGAATCCGATATTGCTGCTAAGGGGCTGGATGCGTGATGCCCGCCACTGGGAGACCTTTCCTGGCATGCTGGAACAAGCGCTGCAGCAATCCGACCTACAGGGTCAGGTGCTGTGTCCTGATCTGCCCGGCAATGGCCGCCGCTTCCGCGAAACCAGCCCGGCCCGAATCGAGGAAATGGTTCAGGATTATCGCCACAAACTCGGCCACGGCCCTTTCATCCTGGTCGGCCTGAGCATGGGGGGCATGATCGCGAGTGCCTGGGCCCAGCAATACCCCTCAGAAGTCCGCCAGTTGTTTCTCATCAACAGCAGCATGCAACCTTTCGCCAAACCCTGGGAACGGCTGCGCCCCCGCGTCTGGCCACGACTTCTGACCCACCTGAAAAGCCCTGCGGAGAAACGCGAGCGCCTGATCCAGAACCTGACGCTGTCGCCACAGAATCGCAGTGAGGAACGCCTGGCGCGCTGGGTGAACTGGAGTGAGAGTCACCCGGTATCCACGTCCAGCACACTCAATCAACTCCGGGCTGCTGCCCGCTTCCATGCCCGGAAAACACCGCCTGTCTGCCCGACCACCATTATCTCGGGCGAGCAGGATCAGCTGGTCAACCCCATCTGCAGTCATCGACTGGCCAAGGCCTGGAACGCCAGACATGAACGACACCCGGAAGCAGGTCATGACTTGCCACTGGAAGCCCCGGAGTGGCTTTCGCAAACTCTTGTAAAAAAGATCCTTGAATTCCGCTAAACGTGGCATGTCCGATAGTTTAATTTTTGTGTCAGTGTATAATTCCGCCCGACAAATTGCTGGACAATCTATCAAGGACGGAAATTGACATGAAACGTGTAAACATCCTCGATGCCTCCTGGCTGGCCGTC
>JAUIAZ010000520.1 GCA_030427465.1 Gammaproteobacteria bacterium
TCGCGCGGATTTTAGCAGTTACACGACGCAAATTCTAATAGGGAACGACTCGGGCAGTGGGAGCCTTCCTTCAAATGGGTTATGCTTTGCGCTTTCAGAAGTTTGGCATTATGGAGGTCCGCTCTTGTTGGCGAATCATGCCGGTCGTTACCTGTTGATGGCCTGTTTTCTGGGTCTGTTTGTGGCCTTCCAGCCTGCTCGGGCAGCCGTGGGCCTGGATCTGTACAAAGCCAGCGCGCGCGTGGCAGATCAGGGGGCAGAGGAACGCCAGCGCATTATGCCGCAGGCGCTTGGGGCCGTTGTAGACCGGGTCAGCGGTAGCCGGGAATGGCGCACGCAGCTGACGGATACGCAGCTGACGGAGCAGGGGCCTTCGCTCCTGGAAGAGTTTCGCTATGAAAGCCTGCCGCAGTCTGAGCAGGCAGACAGCAGCGCCACTGCAGGCTCTGATGGCCCCCCGCCGGATCGCTTCCGGGTCTTTCTGCGCTTCAGTGAAAAGGCGGTTAACCGCTGGCTGATCGGCCATGGGGTTCCGGTATGGAACCGGGAGCGTCCGCTGGTACTGGGCTGGGTGGGGATTGAAAACCGCGGCCGCCGGGAACTGATCGGTGAGGAAGGCAGTGCGCCACTCACAGCAGCGGCTGATTACTGGGGAGTCCCCCTACGGTTGCCGGTACTCGATCTGGAAGACAGAAACCGCCTGAGTGTGGGAGACCTGTGGGGGTTTTTTGGTGACTCAGTGGTCGACGCCAGCCAGCGTTATGCGCCCGATGCGGTGCTGATGGCAAAGCTGTTTCGTCGCAGTGGTCGCTGGACGGCTCAGTGGCAGCTGCGCGACAGCCGAAGAGTGCTCGACAGCGGGGAACTGGAAAACCGGTCACTGAGTGAGGTGCAGGCCATGTTGATGGAAGCCCTTGCCGGCAGTCTGTCACAGCGCCTGGCAGTGGTGGCAACAGAATCAGCCGATACCGTCAGGCTGGAGGTCAGTCAACTGGACAGTTATGCCGACTTTGGTCGCTGCCAGGCCCTGCTGGCCGGTATGGCGCCAGTCAAGTCAGTGAGCCCCTACCGGGTAACGGGTACCACCGTTTTCTGGGAGCTCAACCTGCTGGGCACCGTGGCACAGCTTGAAGAATATCTGGCGCTCAGCCAGTCACTTCAGGCAACAGTGGGGAATGGCTCTGATTCTGGTGAGTTGTCACCCCTGATGGCTTACCGCTGGACAGCGAGCGAGTAGGCGAAGTCTGCATGGGTGAGCTGGCCCGTAATCTGCCAAATCTCATCACCCTGATGCGGTTGGTGCTCGTCGTGCCTGTGGTTTACTGTCTGCTGGACGGAGACTACAAGACTGCCCTCCTGCTGTTTTTCATCGCCGGTGTTTCGGATGCCCTGGACGGCTATTTGGCCAGACGCTTTGGCTGGTTTTCCCGGTTCGGGGCTATTGCCGATCCGCTGGCCGATAAGCTGCTTCTGGTGTCAGCCTTCGTGACCCTGACCTATACCGGTATTATTCCGGTCTGGCTATTGGTGGTGGTCATGGCAAGGGATGTCGTCATTCTGACGGGCGCCCTGACGTATCACTACACGCTCGGTGCCTATGACATGCAGCCAACCCGGCTGGGCAAACTCAGTACCTTTACCCAGATTGTCTATGTACTGGCGCTGATCTGTCAGCTCGCCGGCCTGGCGATGCCCGGGTGG
>JAUIAZ010000521.1 GCA_030427465.1 Gammaproteobacteria bacterium
GCAACGGGTTGCTGCGGGCGTGTAAATCTGTATCCGCCGGATCACCGACCACAGAGTGCTGCTTGCCCCGCTTGCGTTCCGCCTTGAACAGTTCCTTATCGCTGATGATGTCTGCCCAGTAGAACTCACAGGGGTTATTCACACACAGGATGACCTGAGTGAAACGGGCCAGTGCATCCAGCGCCTCAAGGGTCTGGCGCGGAAGGCTCGACACCCCGAAGACGAACAGGCGGGGTGGCAGACCGGCAGGCTTTTGCGCCCGGGATAAACCACGGGCTTTGCGCAGGAAAGCCTGGTGCACCCGCGCCCGGCTGGACAGGCCAATACCTCCCAGATCATTGAGCAGTTCACGCCACAGTGCCGGCTGCCAGAGCTGTTCCTGCCCCAGGGGCTTCTCCTCGCCACGGGCGCTGATCACCACATCGCGGTTTTCCTCCCAGGCTTCCAGCCAGTCGGCCCGGAACACCTGATACTGGTCCAACAGGTCGGCTATTTTTTCGGCGAGTTGCCAGCGGCGCTTCTCCGGCTCCCCCCCTTTCATGAAACCGTTCAAGGGGGCGAAGACCGGTTCGCTCAGGCACTGCGGCAGCAGACGGAAAAGACGCCAGACCAGGCGGCTTTTGTCCAGCAGCAGCTCTTCGGGAATGGACTCTCCGGCGAGGAACTGGCGGTAGATGTCCCAGAGAAAACGTGCGGGAAACAGGCAGTTGAGAGACGCGGCAATACCCAGCCCGCCCCTGTCTGCTTCAGACGTCAGGGGCCGGGCCAGTCCCATTTTCAGCCACTGGGCCATGCCATTGCTCTGAACCAGAAAGGTTTCCTGTTCAAGCGGAGCCAGCGGCTGCTCCCGCTGTAACCAGACCACAAACTGAAGCAGTGATTCCATCTGGTTGGCATGAATGGCATGAAACCCGGGTTCGGGCAGGTACTGTGTGCGGCCGGCTGGCACGGGCATTCCTTATTCTGATATCAAACGCGAGTATGAGGATTCACTTTGCGGGAGCGCTTTGCAAGCCTGATTTTCAGGTGCTCACGATTGCCGGCGGAACAGCCATGGGTCAGGCCCTGAAGATACCCAGGCTGCCTGCCAGATACTGCTCTTCCTCGGGGGTTGAGCGCCGTCCCAAACGGGCATTGTCTGCGGGAAAGCGCCCGAAACGGTCGATCTCCTGCACACGCCGAAGCAAGTCGTCTTTCAAGCCCTGCAGTATCGGGTCACTGTCGACAACGAGATGCTCAAGCTCTTCTCTCACTATTTCCTGCCGGTCACGCTTTTCACTCAGACTCACCGGGTGGAGGAAATGAAGCCTCTGTGCTGAATCACAGCGGACATACTGCGGTAAGCGGCGGGCTTCCAGGGCGATTGATCTGGCTTTGGGTACCTGAGCGTAAGCCATATCCAGTTTGTGATAAATCAGGCGTGGAATGGTATCCAGCAACAGCACCAGGCCGAGGCAGCCCTCGACGGAGGTTTTCCAATGGGCAAAGGCCTCTTCACTTGCCAGCGTACAGGACATCATGAACCGGCGGCGACACTCACGACGAAAGGCATCGTTAGCCTGTAACCATTGATCCTGATGACGCAGCCAGTAACCCCAGAGCTCTTCAGGCTGCCACACGTTGCCTCCTTGATTGACCCGAAACCCGAGCAGGAACAGAATACTTACTTATGAATTACGACCATACCATACTTCTGGC
>JAUIAZ010000522.1 GCA_030427465.1 Gammaproteobacteria bacterium
GGGGCAGGGCAAGCAGCAGAACAGCGGCCAGTGCCACGGCGCCAGAGACTCGCTCCAGTCGCGCGCGGGCGGCTTCCAGGTGTTGCCATAAGTACAAGATGTAACGTGTCGCGACTGGATTTTTGGCGTCTGACTTCCTAATATCCGCTTTCAGACGAATTTCCCGGAAGGCTTGTGTGAAACCTGACCATGTCCTTGATTTATCGGGGCTAAACTGCCCGATGCCACTACTCAAAACAAAGCTCCAGCTGAGTCAGACTGACCCGGGGCAGATCATCCATGTGATTGCCTCTGATCCGGGTTCGGCGAAAGACATTCCGGCCTGGCTGGCGCTCACCGGGCATGAGTTGCAATCGCAATATCGGGATGAAGAAGGCCGCTGTCATTTTGTCATCATAAGCGCCAACGGGGCTGCTGCATGTTAAAAATCGTTCAGAGCTGGGTTCGGAAGTACTTCTCGAACGAAGAGGCGGTCATCGTCTTCATTCTCATGCTGTTGAGCGTACTGGTTCTGATGTTCTTCGGCAACATGCTGGCGCCTTTGCTGGCCAGTATTGTCATTGCCTATCTGCTGCAGGGGCTGGTCGCCAGGCTGTCCCGCAATGGCGTGCCGCACATTGCCTCAGTCTTGCTGGTGTTTCTGCTGTTCCTCGGAGTGTCTCTGTCTGTCATGTTCCTGCTCCTGCCTCTGATCGCAGCCCAGCTGACCTCTTTCGTAAAGGAGGTCCCGCAGATGCTGACTTATACCCAGAGCTATGTTGCACTTCTGCCGGAGCAGTACCCTGAATTTGTCTCACAGGAGACGGTGGCCCAGCTGGGGCGCGAACTGACCGCAGAGGCCTCGCAGCTGACGCAATGGGTGCTGTCTTTTTCGCTGTCCAGCATTCCGGTCTTTCTGACGGTGCTGATCTACATCGTACTGGTGCCTATCCTGGTCTTCTTCCTGTTGAAGGATCGCGTATTGATCACGTCGGCGCTGGTCCAGTTGCTGCCGAGTGAGCGAAACCTGATGAAACGCATCTGGGCGGAATCGAATACCCAGTTCGCCAATTATGTCCGGGGGAAGGCGCTCGAGATTGTGGTGGTGGGTGTGGTTACCTGGGCGGCCTTTGTCTGGCTCGGTGTGGAATATGCTGCACTTCTGGGGGTGCTGGTGGGCTTGTCTGTTGTGATTCCGTTTATCGGCGCCGCAGTGGTGACCGTGCCGGTGGCGCTGGTGGGGTTGTTTCAGTTTGGCTGGAGTTCAGACTTTATCTGGCTGATGGTGGTCTATGGCATTATCCAGGCGCTGGATGGCAATGTGCTGGTGCCTTTGCTGTTTTCTGAAGTGGTCAATCTGCACCCGATTATCATCATTTCGGCTGTGCTGCTGTTCGGCGGCATCTGGGGGCTTTGGGGGGTTTTCTTTGCCATTCCGCTGGCGACCCTGCTGAAGGCGGTGTTTTCGGCCTGGCCCACGCATGAGCAGGCAGAAGAGCCGGCGCTGCCCCCCGCAGCCTGAGCTTTCGGGCAGGGGGCGTGCCTGTCAGAGCGGCTTTCTTCAGAGTGCCTTGACAGCTTCCAGCACTTCTTCGACGTGACCCTTGACCTTGACGCTACGCCATTCCTGGCGCAATACGCCTTGCTCGTCAATCAGGAAGGTGGAACGGTCAACACCCAGGTAGGTTTTGCCGTACATCTTTTTCTCACGGATAAC
>JAUIAZ010000523.1 GCA_030427465.1 Gammaproteobacteria bacterium
CACCTGCTTTCGTTGTTGCAGCTCATCCTGAATCCTCAAGGCCAGACTTTGGGCGCTGCCAAGCTGACGGGCCTCCACCTGCTGCTCCAGGCTCTGGTAAAGTACATTCGTGGCCAGCAGCGTGAGCGCCAGCAGCAACCCCAGACCCGCCACCAGGCCAATCAGCAATGCGCGCCATTTCAGGCTCATCCTTTTGAGCATGCAAACACCGGAAAAACGTTCACTAAACGCTTTACAGACTAGATCATCCGGAGGCATTGCGCCTGATCGGGCGAATTTTCGTACCTTTGCTATAGTGATTGAACGATGTTTTCAAGGAGATCGCCTTGGCCGAGGTACACTTGCATCAGTGGGGCGTGGCACGTTATTCCTGTCGGGAAACCCTGGAGACCCTGTGGCAGCAGAGCCACCCGGGTGAGCGCTTCCTGGAACCGGCAACTTCTACGCACAGCGGCACCTTTTGTTTTCCGCGCAGCAATCTGCAGCGGTCCCGCTTCGCCTGGGCTAACCGCCAGCTGTTCGTGGTCATGCTCGGATTCCATCCACGCCCGATAATCCGCGGGCGTGTCGACCATGACGGCCGTCTGTATTCACAATTGCTGAGAGAATTGCTGGATGCCTATGCACGGGAGCCCACCATTGAGCGCTGGGAAATTCTGCGCAGCCTGCCCAAGGACCCCATGGATCTGGACCAGGGATCGATCAACCAGGCTCTGAACGATGTCATCGCCACCTTCCGTGACTGCGGCGCCGAGGATCACGGGTTCTTCGGCGTCCCCGTCACCCAGTCCACTCCGCCAGCCCCTTCGCTGGTCAGTATGGTGGCCTTTATTCAGCACGACACCCTGTCTGAACAACTTACGCGTGAAATCGAATCTTTCCGGCTCAGCCGCACCGGTAGCACGCCGGACCTTACGGCAGAGCAGCAGCCTCCGAAGCATTCCTGATCTCGCCAGGGGAACTGAGGTGACGTGGTGACAAACTGACCGAGTCATCCCAGAGCCGCTCCCAGATCAGGGGAAGCCGACCCAAGTCCCTCGGCTCCTCAACCCGCCAGGCTGTTTGCGCTTGCCACTGTCCCTTAACCTGTTCAGCCAGGCCGAAGTTGAATACATAGCTGCCCTCAACGCCCATCCGCAGATCGCTGAGAATCAATTGCCCCGCCTCATTCACCGCCAGACGGTTAAAGCCTTTGGTAAACCATTCCAGGCGATCATAAGGCCAGTGCCCCTGCATCACCGGTCGCAGATCTGAGCGGTCAGAATAGCTGACCGGGTTCAGGGATTCCCAGTCCTCCCAAACGGCCAGATAGCCCACTTCATAGCGGTCGTCATAGCGGATCACTATGCGCCACAGCAGCGTATTGAAGGGTGCTGGTGTTGACACGAAGGTTGCTTGTTCTGCCTTACCAGACTCTGCTGCCCGCGCCTCCAGATAGTCCCTGACCCCGGTATCTATCAGGCCTTTGCCAGCCATTCCCCAGAGAAGATACAGACCGCTGACCAGGAGGACTGCCTGCGAGCGGAAGACCGCTTTCTCACCGGAAAAGCCGCGGAATATTCCCGCGACCAGTACACCGACCAGGGGCAGAGTATAGAAAGGGTCAATGATAAATACCGAGGAAACAGCGAAAGGATGCTCTGTCAGCGGCCAGAAGAGTTGGGTGCCATAGACGGTCAACGCATCCAGTGCCGA
>JAUIAZ010000142.1 GCA_030427465.1 Gammaproteobacteria bacterium
GCAGCTTCATTCTGATGTTCCGCTGGTAGAAACCATCGGCAAGTACATCATCAATTCCGGAGGCAAGCGACTGAGGCCACTGCTGGTGATACTCACCGCGCAAACATTGACGGCCAGATCGCCCGCCTCGGCGCCAAGCACTCAGCTGGCAACCGTCATTGAGTTCCTGCATACAGCCACACTGCTGCATGATGACGTTGTCGACACATCCAGCCTCCGCCGGGGTAACGCAACAGCCAATGCCCGCTGGGGCAATGCGCCGAGTGTGCTGGTCGGTGACTTTCTATATTCCCGTGCATTTCAGCTGATGGTGCAGATCGGAAACCTGGATGTGATGTCTGTACTGGCTGACGCCACCAATGTGATTGCAGAAGGCGAGGTACTTCAGCTCAGCAACTGCAAGAACCCGGACCTCAGCGAAAGTGACTACCTGGAAGTGATTACGGCCAAAACAGCCAAACTGTTTGAAGCCGCCACCCACAGTGCGGCACTGCTCTCGGGCGCTGATGCCGTCACCTGTGAAGCAATGGCCGAGTATGGCAAGCTGCTGGGAGTTGCCTTCCAGCTTGCCGATGACGTACTGGATTACACTGGCGACCCGGAAACAATGGGCAAAAACATCGGCGATGACCTGGCCGAAGGTAAGTCGACCCTACCCTTGATAGAGGCGCAGAAACGCGTTCCCCAGGGCGACCGTGAGTTTATCCGCAAAGCCATCCGCAGCGGCGACCTGGGTGCAATCGATCCGCTGCTGAAACTGATCAGAGACTGTGGCGCCCTGGATTATACCCAGCAAAAAGCGGTTGAATATGCCAGAGCGGCACGCGAAAAACTGGACACCCTGGATCAGGACAGCCCGCACCGGCAGGCGCTACTAAGCCTGACTGAGATTGCCGTCAACCGTAACCATTAGACTGTTGGCACGGCCGGTGCCCGGAGTTTGTGATGCAGCAACTTTCTGAAACCGAGTCTTCCTTCCTGTTTCTTGAAACTGAAAAAAGCCCCCTGCAGATTGCTGTCGTGCTGCTGCTTGACGACCTTGGCAGCAGGCTCGACCTGGGGCGTCTGAAGAACCAAATTGACCAACGCCTGCACAAAGCTCCCCGCTTCCGCCAGCGACTGGTGACAGTTCCCCTCAAGCTCGACAACCCTTATTGGGCGGATGATACGGAGTATGAAACCGCCAAGCATCTGAGGCATCAGCGGCTGCCAACACCAGGCCGGCTCAATCAGTTGTTGAGAGCCGTGTCTGAAGACCTGTCTCGGCCTCTGGACCCGGCCAAACCTCTCTGGGAAGTCACCCTGTATACCGGGCTGGCCGACATTGACCGGGCCCCCGAAGCCAGTTGCGCCCTGTATTTCAAAGTACACCAGTCGATGATTGACGGTGGCAGCGGTGAAGAGCTGGTCAGCGCGCTTCTGGACAGCAGTGAAACACCCGCAGATGAAACACCTCCGCCGACCTGGAAGGCTGCATCCCCACCCAGCCGGGCCCAGTTACTCGGACAGGCATATGGTCGGGCCTTGACGGTTCCCCGCCGCTGGGCAGTGCTTGCCAAGGATGCCGCTTCAGCCAGCTTTTACCAGTCCCTGATACACAAATTTCGCCAGCTGTCCCTGCCTTCCGCACTGTTCAATGCTCCGGTAGCCAGCTTCAACCGACCGATCGACGAAGCGCGGAACCTGGACTGCTATACCTGCCGCTTCGAGCATATCCGCCACCTCAAACAAAAAGCGCCCGGCGTCTCCACCAACGCCCTGCTTATGACACTGTGTTCAGAGGCTCTGAGAAGGT
Organism: Gammaproteobacteria bacterium; assembly: GCA_030427465.1. GTDB lineage: Bacteria > Pseudomonadota > Gammaproteobacteria > Pseudomonadales > Oleiphilaceae > JADJWY01. Next base: position 1,796 of record JAUIAZ010000142.1, read on the forward strand.
ACCTGGCTTATCACGGTGAACAGCTACATGGCTCCCTGACCGCACTGACACCGGTTTCAGTGCGCTCAAAGCGTATTGAGAGCCCGACCGGCTCGCAGCTGGCAGCCATGATCTCCTACCTGGCAACAGACCAGGAGGATCTGGCCAGTCGCCTGCTGACCATTCATCTATCCATTGAAGCCACGGACACCTATCAGCAGGCGGTTGCCACCGATCATATTACCCGGCTGGCACCCTCTTCTCTGCTGGGCCTTGCCGCGAGAACCTACTCCGAATTTCTGCTGGCCCAGAGACACAAGCCCGTTTTCAATCTGCCAATCACCAACATCCCGGGCCCGAAGCGCCCCCTGTACATTGCAGGCACCAAACTTATCCACCAGATCAATAGCACGCCGCTGTTCGACGGGCTGGGTCTGAGTCTGGCCATCATGACTTACAGGGACCGGGCACTGATCAGTCTGACCGCCTCACCCAGAGCGGTACCGGACCTCTCAGTGCTCACCCGACAGTTTGATGAATCCCTTCAGGCGCTGGCCTCGTCCCTCGAGCAAGCCGACTGGGAAAGCATGCTGGCGAATCCCGACCAGTACCGTCCCAAGAACCTCAGCCTCTGGTCTGCCTTGCTTGAAGACTCTCAGTCGATCATTCAGCGCATTCTTTCGCAATGGAGCGGGCGGGACCGCCGCAAGGAACCCAGAGAACAGGACGCTGCCCCGGAATCAGGCAGCGAATCCGAAGAAGTCATGGGCAAGACTTCAGATTAAGTGAAAGGAACGGGCTCCGGTTGCTCGATATGCGCCAGAGCCCGACTTTAGACTTACTGAAAGGCCCAGCGCAGGAATTCTTTCTTGTCTTCCGCACTGGTCTGTCCCCAGAGTACTTTCAACGCTTCCAGACGGGACAGCCCAGGCTCAGCCGGAGCAGCTGAACCCACTGCAACTCCGGCCCCGGCAGCCTGAGCCACCGGCATACCCGCTGACTGGGGGGCTACAGACGTGGTCGAAGTAGCAGATGCTGTCGGCTGAACCGTTGTCGCGGCAGCCGCAGCAACCTGAACCGGCTGACTGACCGGTACATAGGCTTCACCAGAGGCCAACGTCCCCCCACTCTCACTGGTGAGAAACGCCTGAAAAGAACCGGCGGCATACTCTCTGGCAGCACTGCGGTCTTCCGGCTCACTGTGACTCAGGTGATATAACTGACCTGCGGCAAAGTCGAAAACGATCTGCTGCTCTTTCGAGGTGATGGTTTCGGTTTTCGGCGCATCCTCACCGCCTACGCCTGGTCGCGACCAGAGCGATTCATAACGATACACAATGGTGTGTCTGCCCGGCACCAGCTCGTAGGTCAGAGAAAGGTTTTCCAGCAGATAATCTTTCTGTTTCTGCCCGTCTATGCTCAGTACGCGGATATCCGCCGGCACTTCAAGACGGCTGACCTGCTCCTGTTGCAGCGCTGGCCCTTCATAACTACGGACGACCCGCGAACTCGCTGTACAGGCGGCCAATGCTGACAAAAGCAGCATCAGCAGAGTTACGCGGAAAATTCTGTGCATCATATTCCCCCCTCGGGTGGTAAATAACTTCATTGATTCCAATGATACAGGTCTCAAAACCGACACAAGCCGGTAACCAGGTCTCACTACAGTGTGGGACAACTGCTCATTTTACAAGCGTGCCAATTGCCAAAATCCAAGGCCTGTGCCAAAGTTTGAATTGTAAAAATAAAAAACATAAAGATACAGGAAGTATCACGGAATAACGGAATAGAAGGCTGGTGCGAGCAGCCAATTTGCAGACAAAATGAGTTACAGGCATGGACACTATGAACAGGCAAGGCGAAGGGGGCAGTATCCCGTTTCGCACAGAGCGATTCTTTTCGGTCGCCGATAAATGGTACTTCGCAACCCGTGAAGGTGTTGACAGTGGCCCTTACGCATCCAGAGACCGTGCGGCTGAAGGCCTGAAACGCTTTCTCAAGGTTGCCCAGCTACTGCCCACAGAAGGCAGCCCTGAGGGGAACCGGATTGCCAGAGCTCACCGGATCTACTAGATCCGCTACCCGAGGTCCGGGCATCTCCGCCGGCAGGCGCTTAAAGCCAGCCGGCGGCCCCTCTTGCTGTAAGCAGCATAGTACCCCAGGTTGCCAGGCCTGCCAGTACGCCAGCCAACAGATCATCCAGCATGATTCCCACCCCGCCATCAAACTGGCGATCAGCCCAGCCAACAGGCCCTGGCTTCCAGATATCAAACAGACGGAAGTAAGCAAAGGCAACCAACCACCAGACCGGGTACGCAGCCAGGCCAATCAAGGCAATCCATTGACCGATCCATTCATCCCAGACAATGGATCCATGATCGTGTACTCCCCAGTCTTCGGCTGTTTTTCCGCAGAGGTAAATACCAGCGAAGGCACCTGCCACAATTAGCACCAGAAAAACGAACAGTGGCAGATGTTGTAGCAGCAGGCCAAACACGACAACCGCAGCCACGCTGCCCCAGGTTCCGGGTGCCGGTTTGATAAGACCACTGCCAAACCCGGTCGCCAGCAAGTGTACGGGATCACGCAGTGTGGAAAGCGGGGGCGAAAATGGTCTGGACTCGGTCATGAGAAATGCTGGTACCCCGAAGGTGACAAGGTTTCAATCCGTTGATCCGGATAGCGTAAACGCAACCCCGCTTCCTTATCAATGCTTCCAATTCGCTGAAGACGGACTCCGGTATCCGCACCCAGAGACTCAATAGCCTCTCGCTGCGAAGGCGCTGCGGTGAAGCACAGCTCATAATCATCTCCCCCACCCAGCACCCAAGCCAGACGCCGCCTTTCGGAAACCTGCTGTAAAACCGGGTGCAATCCGAGTGCTTCCTGATTCAGAGTAGCACCGACAGCGGAGGCATCCAGAATATGGTTCAGGTCAGCCGCCAGCCCATCACTGATATCGATGACGGCGTTCGCTCTCTGGCGCAGATCCTGACCCAGGCGAAGCCTGGGTTCAGGTTGGGTATAGGCCTCCATCCAGACCTCCGGCACTTCCGGTTTCGAACTGAAACCCAAGTGCCCCAGACGAGCCAGAGCAGCGGCAGCCAGGCCGGGCGTCCCGGAAACAAATATATCATCCCCCACCCGGGCCCCATGGCGTGTAAGAGCCCTCCCTTTGGGACAAAGACCGAGCACAGTGATATTGACTTGCAGCGGTCCCTGAGTGAGATCCCCTCCGATACGGGACAGTCCCAAGGCCTTCTCTCTAAGAATCAAAGCATCCGAGAAGCAACTGACCCAGTTTTCGTCGGCATCAGGCAGCGTTAGGGCCAGCAAGTAGGCGACCGGGCGGGCACCCATGGCCGCCAGATCACTCACGGCAGCCCCGAGGGCGCGCCAGGCGACCCAGGCGGCCGGACAGGGCTCGGGGAAATGCCGACCCGCAACCTGTGTGTCTGTCGATATGGCCAGCGACTCTGTGCCCGGTACATCCAGGAGCGCACAATCATCCCCCGGCCCCAGAGCAACCAGTTCCCCGATCCGCGATGCACCCTGCAAGGGCACTGTAAAATAGCGGGACAGGAGATCAAACTCGCTCAAGTATGCCTCAGTCGGCCTGACCAGCCTGGAGTTCAGCTTTTCTGAGGTCTGGCGCGAGACTGTCCAGAACCCGGTTCACAAAGCGGTGACCGTCAGTGCCACCAAAGCGCTTGGCCAGCTCCACCCCTTCATTGATCACTACCCGATAGGGTATGTCCAGACGTTCCCTGAGCTCAAAAACCCCAAGCCGGACGATGGCCAGCTCAATCGGATCAATGGCTGTCAGCTTCCGTGTCAGCACCGGCTCAATCATACCATCCAGATCATTCGCACTCGCGACAACCCCTTGCAGCAAATCCCGGAAGTAGTCGACATCCACCTTACTCATGTCATTGTCCACCCGAAACTCGGCCTCGATGCCATGTACAGAGTCCTTGGTGAGCTGCCATTGATATAGTGCCTGAACCACCAGACGGCGGGCCCGGCGGCGGCCTTCGATCATACTGCTTCGGCCGGATTTCCCCGACCGTTTGGAGGACTCACCGGTCACGACTTGCTGACCTCGCCCAAAACACTGACCATCTCCAGAGCAGTGATAGCCGCCTCAGCGCCTTTATTACCCGCCTTGGTCCCAGAGCGCTCAATGGCCTGTTCAATAGAGTCGACGGTCAGTACACCAAAGGTGACCGGCTTTCCACTGTCCAGAGCAAGCCGGGCCAGGCCGGATGCACAGTCTCCCGCAACGTATTCGAAATGAGGCGTTCCACCACGGATCACAGCACCCAGTGCAATGACGGCATCTGGCTGATCAACATCCAGTACGCGCTTCACCATCAGAGGGATTTCAACCGCACCGGGCACCCGGTAGATACGGATCTGGTCGTCGTTCACCCCGTGCCTTTTCAGCACATCGATGGCACCGGCTTCCAGTGCATCCACCACAAAGTGGTTAAACCGACCAACCACGATCGCATATCGGCCCTTCGCACCTTTCAGGAAGTCTCCTTCCACCACTTCAATTGTCATTCAAAATCTCCTTGATAAGGTTAGTCTGCGGTATACGGCACATAATCTTCCACTTCGAGATCGAATCCCGAAAGCGCGGTAAACTTCATCGGTGCACTCATGACACGCATTTTGCCCACGCCCACATCACGCAGAATCTGGGATCCGGTACCGATGGTCAGATAAGCGCCTGAGCTACCCACTCCCTTCGAGGGGCCGCGGCTGAGCTGCGGATTAAAGAACCGCTCCAGGCTTTCTTCAATATCTTCCTGCCAGTCTTCACTGTGCAGCAAAACCACAACACCACAACCTTCCCGAGCCACATGCGCCAACGCTTTTGCCAGTGGCCAACTACCAGATTCAGGCTGTGTAAGCCCCAACAGGTCTTTCAGGGTGTCTGCAAAATGCACACGAACCAGTGTCGGTTCATCCGGTCTGGGCGTTCCGCTGACCAGAGCCAGGTGCGTGCATTCCTGAACGCGATCCCGGTAGGTAATCGCTTCAAACTCACCAAATTCCGTGCTCAATGTGCGCGATGACAGCCGGTCCACGGTTTGCTCGTTAATGGCCCGATAGTGAATCAGGTCAGCAATGGTTCCGATCTTGAGATCATGGGCTTCCGCAAACTTTTCAAGTTCCGGACGTCGAGCCATGGTTCCGTCATCATTCATGATTTCAACGATAACCGCCGCCGGCTCAAACCCCGCCAGCCGGGCAAGGTCACAGCCAGCTTCAGTATGCCCCGCGCGGCTCAGCACACCACCGGGTTGGGAGATGAGGGGGAAAATGTGGCCCGGCTGGACCAGGTCTTCCGGTTTGCTGTTGCGGCTGACTGCGACCTGCACGGTCCGGGCTCTGTCGGCTGCCGAGATACCGGTGGTCACTCCCTCTGCCGCCTCAATGGAAACGGTAAAGTTGGTCGAAAACTGGGCTTTGTTGGCATCCACCATGAGATCAAGCCCCAGAAAGCGACAGCGTTCCGGTGTCATTGGCAGGCAGATGAGGCCACGCGCATGCTTGGCCATGAAGTTAATGTCTTCCGGCCGCACCATCTCCGCCGCCATGATCAGATCACCTTCGTTTTCGCGATCCTCATCATCCATCAGGATAACCATCTTGCCCTGACGGATATCCGCCAACAGTTCTTCTATGGTATTCAGTTTCACATTATTCCCCATATGGTACCGGTTGCCCGCATCACGAGCGGGTAAGAATCAAGCGGATGTCCCCGCCAACCAGACGCATGTCTTTCACAGTGAAGTCTAGTGTATCGGACAATCGCTGCACGCTTTTCAGGGGAGCGAGACTCTTTCCCGCTTCACCCAACAGTCGCGGGGCCTGATATAACCAGAACTCATCCCAACAACCGCTTTCCAGAAAACTGCCAGTCAATCCGGGACCGGCTTCAACCAACAATTCGTTGACCCCTTTATTTGCCAGGGCACCAAGCAACTCTCGTGGACCCGCATCCGCAGCAAGCGGTAGCAGATCCGCTTTCTCTTCCAGGGCCAGCCTGCGCTGCAGGTCAATCTCGGCATCTCCATTGAATACCAGCAAACAGCGGTTGGAGGACGCGTCAGACAACAACTGACTATCCGGTGGCGTTCTCAATGTGCGATCCCAGACGATTCTGAGTGGCTGCCTCAGCTTCCCCTGGCTTTTAATGGCGACCTCCGCAGACCGCACGTTAAGCAGCGGGTTGTCCGCGATAACAGTCCCCACACCGGTTAAAACGGCTGAGCTTCTGGCACGCAGCGTCTGCACGTCTGCTCTGGCTTCGGGCCCGGTAATCCACTGGCTCTCCCCACTGGCCAGACTGATCTTGCCATCCAGCGAAGCGCCCGTCTTGATGCGGACCCAGGGCAAGCCGCCACTCATCCTTCGCAAAAAGCCCGGATTCAGAGCGCGGGCTTCGTCTGCCAGGCAGCCGATGCTTACGCCAATACCCGCTGACCGGAGCCTGCTTACTCCGCCTCCGTCAACCAACGGATTAGGATCTTCACAGGCAATCACCACAGAGCCCACACCCGCACGCACAAGAGCTTCTGCGCAGGG
>JAUIAZ010000524.1 GCA_030427465.1 Gammaproteobacteria bacterium
TTCCAATGGACTGGTGCGCATGGTCGGTATCCGCGCGATTGAGGGCGGTGCACTGGTCAATCATGAACTGGCTTACCTGCGCAAGCACCTGCCACACATCGACACCCGGGTGGCGGCTATCTACCGACGTAACCGGGCTATTATTCCCCAGGGGGATACCACCCTGGAAGAAGGCGATGAGGTGTTTTTCATAGCGGCCCGCAATCACATCAAGAAAGTCATGAGTGAGCTGCAGCCACTGGACAAACCCTATCGGCGCATCCTTATCGCCGGCGGCGGGAACATCGGGCAGCGCCTGGCCCAAACCCTTGAAAGGAACTACCAGGTCAAGCTGATGGAGCGTAACCACGACCGCTGTGTGCGACTCAGCGAAGATCTCGACAAGACCATCGTGCTACACGGTAATGCTGCCAACAAGGAACTGTTGCTCGAGGAGAACATAGAAGATACCGACGTCTTCTGTGCCGTCACCAACGATGACGAGGCCAACATTATGGCTTCCATGCTGGCCAAGCGACTAGGTGTGCGCAAGGTCATGACACTGATCAACAATCCGGATTATGTGGATCTCATTCAGGGAGGGGAAATTGACATCGCCATTTCCCCTCAACAGACCACCATCGGCAGCCTGCTGACCCATATCCGCCGGGGTGACGTAGCGGCGGCCCATTCACTGCGGCGCGGTGCAGCCGAAGCCATTGAAGCGGTGGCCCATGGTGATCACCGCTCTTCCAAGGTCGTCGGTAAGCGGCTGGATGAAATCAATCTGCCGAATGGCGCCACCATTGGTGCCATCGTACGCCGTGGTGAGGTGCTGATCGCTCATGATCACATCCGCATACAACCCGATGACCATGTCATCATCTTTGTGATCGATAAACGCAGGATCCCGGAAGTCGAACGACTCTTCCAGGTCGGCCTGGCCTTCTTCTGACGCAGGATACCGCCTGAGTATGCATTATCGAGCCATCGCACGAATACTTGGGGTGCTGCTGATGTTGTTCAGTACCACCATGCTGCCGCCCATTGTCGTGTCCTGGATCTATCAGGACGAACACATCGCCCCGTTTTTTACCGCGCTGGTGGTCCTGTTCCTGATCGGATTAACCATCTTCCTGACGGGTGGTAATGAAAAGCAGGATTTGCGGGTCAGGGATGGTTTTGTTGTCACCGTCATGTTCTGGGCGGTACTCAGTCTGTCCGGTGCCCTACCCCTTTATCTGGCACAGACGCCTGACCTGAGTCTGGTCGATGCGATCTTCGAAGCAACCTCAGGACTGACTACCACCGGCGCCACCGTAATCACCGGTATTGATCACCTGCCCAAAAGCATCCTCTGGTATCGTCAGCAACTCCAGTGGCTTGGTGGCATGGGTATCATCGTTCTGGCAGTTGCCATTCTGCCCATGCTGGGCATTGGTGGTATGCAGCTCTATCGCGCCGAAACTCCTGGTCCTGTCAAAGACAACAAACTGACCCCCAGAATCACGGAAACGGCGAAAACACTCTGGTATATCTATGCCGCCCTGACCATTGCCTGTGCGCTGGCCTATTTTGCTGCCGGCATGAATGCTTTCGATGCCATAGGACACAGCTTTGCCACCGTTGCCATCGGAGGCTTTTCCACCTATGACGCCAGTATCGGGCATTTCAACAATGCATGGATTGAGATCATCTGCAT
>JAUIAZ010000525.1 GCA_030427465.1 Gammaproteobacteria bacterium
CGATAGAACGGCACCAGATTCCGGTAATGACCGGGGTTGAAGGCCCGCAGTGGAACATCAATGCGCACGGTTCCCGCCTCTGTCTCGCAATCGAGATTGAATGCGCCGAGGCCAGCGGAGGGCTGCTTTTCGAGCAGCGTGACGTCATACTTCTGTGCCAACAGCCACGCAGCACTCAGGCCTGCAATACCACTACCGATAACCGCTATTTTCATACAACTGTCCCTGTCTGATCTCTGTTTTTGCACGCTTCTTCCGCCATCTCGGGTGTAGGCTCAGGAAATGCCCATCCAGCCTACCAGGGCGGGTAAAAAGAAAGCGGTCATTACACCACACAAGCCCATGGCAAGTCCTGCGAAAGCACCCGCAGTCTGGCTAAAGGTGAAAGCCTGTGCGGTACCGAAGCCATGTGCCGCCACGCCCAGGGCAAAGCCTTGGGCTGCCGGGTCGTGGATGTTCAATAGCCGGAACAGCAAGGGTCCCAGCGCGCAGCCGATGGCGCCGGTCATCAACACCAGGCCGGCAGCCAGACTCGGGTGGCCTCCGAGTGTTTCTGCAACCCCGATCGCGATCGGTGAGGTGACTGACTTCGGGGCCAGGGACAGGAGAGTGGTTTTATCCAGCCCCAGCAGCAGGCCCAGAGCCAGTGCCGAGGCCGAGGCGGTGAAGGCTCCGGCGGCGCAGGCAATGAGTATCGGCAGGGCATTTCTGCGGATACGGGTCCACTGGTCAAAAAGAGGAATGGCCAGGGCAACCGTCGCCGGCCCCAGCAGAAACATCAGGTATTGTCCACCCTGCATATAGTCGCTGAAACTGGCACCCTGAAAATCTACCGCGACAATCAGCAGGCTCAGCGACACAATGACCGGGTGGAATATAATGGGTATACGCCAGCGAAAGCTCAGATAGCTGCAGGCGCCATAGACTGCCAGGGTTAACAGCAGCCAGTAGGCCGAGTGAGAAGCCGGACCGAACCACTCAATCATGGCGGGCCAGCTTCTGGTAGGTCCAGCCGGTGACAACCAGCGCCAGAACGGTACTCACCGTCAGAATCAGCAGCAGAGCCCCGGCCTGTTGGCGGATAAGGTCAAGATGCACCATGAGCCCTACACCGGCCGGCACATAAAGCAGGGCAAGGTGCTTCAGCAGGCCCTGACTGACGCTTCTGAGACCCGCGGGTACGCGACGGATCAACAGCAGCCCGAAGGCCAGGAGCACTATGCCGAGAACGGGGCCGGGAATGGCCCAGCCGGTTTCTGCAGCCAGCCAGCTGCCCGCGAGCTGAAACACAAGAAGAAGGACAAACCCCGGAACCATCAATGAAACCTCATGAGCTGCTGCACTGCCCTGGCGGTGCATCTTTGGATTCAGGTGGGGGAAGGTAGCGTGAAAAGCGTGCAGATTCAACGGCAGCAGGCAAGGCCTGAGGGAAACGGATCTTAACGCGCTTTGGGGCAGGGGAAACGGTGTTGCCGAACTATGGTCTATATTTGTTCAAAGGCGGCTTGACCCAAAAGAATGGAAGCGGATCTGACAACAACAATGCCTTCTGCCTGCCACACCTTTTCATCGGGGGATACTGATCATGGCCTGGTTTCAGAAAAGTCTGTTCAACAAGTTGCTCGTGCTGACGCTTGCGGGCGCATTGCTCATTGCCTTGGCTATCGGGTACAGCTT
>JAUIAZ010000143.1 GCA_030427465.1 Gammaproteobacteria bacterium
TGCTACGAAATCGTCTATCCTGCTTTCGTTGCCCGCACGGCAGGAGAGTCAGGCTTCCTGATCACTGTAAGCAACGACACCTGGTTCGGGCGGTCTATCGGCCCGCTACAACACTTCGAGATCGCGCGCATGCGCGCAATCGAGAATCGCAAACCCCTGCTGCGAAGCACCAACAATGGTGTGACGGCCATTGTCGACGAATTTGGGAAGGTAGGCAGTCGCCTGCCTCAGTTTGAGTCCGGGGTACTACATGGAATGGTGCAACCCCGGGAAGGAAAAACGCCGTACAACCTCTGGCTGGACTGGCCTCTGATGGGTTTGCTCTGGCTCTACTGTGTTCTTCGCGTTACCCGTTGGAAAAAGTCTCCTCCACAGTGATGGCAAGCATCCAGATACGCCGTTTCTACCAGGCAAATCATCTTGTCACACTGGGTGCAGCGCAATACACCCGGTAAAGCCACCTCACCCTGGACATAAACCCCTTCCCCATGCGCCAGTTGTTTGTCGAGCCGGACCTGCTCAACCCGGGTTGGATCCGCAATACTGAGCAGGCTTTCCCGTAGGCGCGCCTCCAGCAAATCAAGGTCAAAACGCAACCAGTCACGCAGACCATGACCGCTCTCCTGCATATATCCCAGGAGTTCCGAAATATCACGACGCAACCATTCCGCCAGCAGACTCGCCTCCTCTTTGGTCAGTCGGGCTGCATCCTGTTCAAATTTCACAGCCTGATCAATTTCCTCCTGAATCTGTTGCCAACTGCGGTCCTCCGCGGCAACCAGTGCTTGTTCCAGTCGTTGAAAGGCACTGGAATAACTCGGTACAACTTGCGGATTTCTCGTCTCCTTGCTCATTATGCCCCCTTTTATTTCCGTCAAACGATGCCAATCCCTGCAGTCTAGGATAAAATGCAGGGCTTTATTGAATTCTGACGCAGCTCAATTTCCTATGGAAGCACACTACCACCCGCAAGACATCGAAGCCGAAATCCAGAAGCACTGGGAAGACACCCAGGCATTTTCCGCCACTGAAGAAGCCGGCAAGGAAAAATACTACTGCCTGTCCATGTTCCCCTATCCCAGTGGCAAACTGCACATGGGCCATGTCCGGAACTATACCATCGGTGACGTTATATCTCGTTACCAGCGCATGCTCGGCAAGGAAGTCCTGCAGCCCATGGGTTGGGACAGCTTCGGTTTGCCTGCGGAGAATGCCGCGCTGAAAAATGGCGTGGCCCCCGCCAAGTGGACTTACGAAAACATTGCCTATATGAAGAACCAGCTAAAACGTTTGGGCTTTGGGTATGACTGGGAAAGGGAAGTTACCACCTGTCGGCCGGAATACTACAAATGGGAACAATGGTTCTTCACCCGTCTTTATGAAAAAGGGCTGGTATACAAACGTATGTCGACCGTGAACTGGGACCCGGTTGATGAAACGGTACTGGCGAACGAACAGGTTATTGATGGCAAGGGCTGGCGTTCCGGTGCCCCCGTGGAAAGACGCGAAATTCCGCAATGGTTTATCCGTATCACCGATTATGCCGAGCAGCTCTTGCAGGACCTGGACAAGCTCGAAGGCTGGCCAGAGCAGGTCAAGACCATGCAACGCAACTGGATCGGGAAGTCGGAAGGCGTTGAGCTACAGTTTGACATCCAGGATCAGGACTCTGCCCTGACCGTCTATACCACCCGCCCCGACACCCTGATGGGTGCAACCTATGTCGCTATTGCCCCACAGCATCCCCTGGCGCAGACGGCGGCAGATAAGTCCCAGGACATCCGCCAGTTCATCAGCCTGTGCAAAAACCAGAAAACGGCTGAAGCCGACATGGCGACGATGGAAAAACTCGGCATGGAAACGCCCTATAAAGCCGTACACCCGCTGACCGGGGAGCTTTTGCCGGTCTGGATCGCCAACTTTGTGCTGATCGAGTACGGTTCAGGTGCCGTGATGTCTGTGCCAGCACACGATGAGCGTGACCACGAGTTTGCTCGCAAGTATGCACTGCCCATCAAGCAGGTCATTGCCCACCCGGAGGGTGATGAACTGGATGTGCAGGAAGTCGCATTTACAGAGAAAGGCTTGCTGGTCAACAGTGGCGAATTCAGTGGGCTGAGCTCGCAAGAGGCCTTCGACGCCATCGCTGCCCGCCTGGCCGAACAGGGTAAAGGTGAACGGAAGGTCAACTATCGATTGCGCGACTGGGGAGTTTCGCGGCAAAGATACTGGGGGGCACCCATCCCCATGCTGACGGATGAAAGCGGCCAGGAACACCCTACCCCTCTGAGCGATCTTCCCGTTCGCCTGCCGGAAGATGTGGAAATGGACGGCGTGCGTTCGCCGATCAAGGCAGATCCTGACTGGGCCACGACGACCTGGGAAGGCCAGGCGGCTACTCGTGAAACCGATACCTTTGATACCTTCATGGAGTCCTCCTGGTACTACGCCCGCTACTGTTGCCCACAGGATGAAAGCCAGATGCTGGATCCGGCCAAGGCGAACTACTGGCTGCCGGTCGATCAATATGTCGGAGGTATTGAACACGCCATTCTGCACCTGCTCTATGCCCGTTTTTTCCATAAACTGCTGCGGGATGAAGGCCTCGTCGACAGTGACGAACCCTTCCAGAACCTGCTCTGCCAGGGCATGGTGATTGCGGAAACTTTCTACCGCGAAGATGCCAATGGCGGAAAGACTTTCTTTAACCCGAAAGATGTCAAAGTCATCACCGACGACAAAGGCAAAGTGATTCGGGCGGAACTGCTCTCGGATGGCACTCCTGTGTCGTTTGGCGGCAAGGAAAAAATGTCGAAATCCAAGAACAATGGTGTCGACCCACAGGATCTGATCGACCAGTACGGGGCAGATACCGTGCGCCTTTTCACCATGTTTGCTTCCCCCCCTGAACAATCTCTCGAGTGGTCAGACGCTGGTGTGGAAGGCGCACACCGCTTCCTGCGCCGCCTGTGGAAGCAAGTGCATGAGGCACTGGAGCAATGCGGGCAGCCTGAGGCCCTTGCGCCTGATAGTCTTAATGACGCCCAGCAGGCACTGCGCCGGAAGACGCACGAGACCATCAGCAAAGTCAGCGATGATGTGGGTCGGCGTCTGACTTTCAATACAGCGATCGCAGCAATCATGGAGCTGTTGAACGAAGTCAATCGTTTCGATGACAGCAGCGACCAGGGGCACGCGGTGCGCCGTGAAGCACTGGAGAGTGCGGTTTTGATGCTGTCTCCCATCGTTCCGCACATCAGTCAGAAGCTGTGGTCTCTGCTAGGACATGCTGAATCCATCCTGACACAGCCCTGGCCGGTAGCGGATGAAAACGCCATGGTGCGACAGACGCTGACCTATGTGGTTCAGGTCAACGGAAAGCTTCGGGCGAAACTGGAGTTTCCGGCAGACGCCACAGCAGATACCATTAAGGCTGCGGCTGCAGAAGAGCCCGCCGTACAGAAGTTTACGGAAGGGAAAACGGTGGTGAAGGTGATCCATGTACCCGGCAAGCTGGTCAATATCGTTGTTCGATAAAGAAAAAATCTGCACCACAGGCTTATTGAAAGTCACTGCGCCTGGCCTAGCTTTGCTGCTGGCCGGCTGTGGCTTTCACCTGAGGGGACAGTCGGGGCTTGAATCTGGCTGGGAAGCACTCAGCGTTCGTTGCATCGATTCCGCCATTTACTTCTGCGATGCGCTCGAGAGCCAATTGCGTCAGGCGGGTACAGAAGTTTTCGATATCGACGAAGCTCCGGAGAGTGTGCCCCGGCTGCGCGTTCTGGAGGCGGACCGGGGTCGCCGTGCGGTCACTCTGACATCAACAGCACGGGCGGCTGAATACGAGGTATCTCGCTCCATCACTTTCGAAGTGCGTGAAGCCAACTCCCTGATTATCGCTCCAACAAAAATCGAGCACTTCCAGACCTATACCTATGATGCCGAGAGCGTTCTCGGCAAAGACAAGGAAGAGCTGGATATTCGCAAAGGACTCGACCGGCTTCTGGCCGCTCAGGTAGCCAACCGGTTGACACTGGAAAGTATTAAAGCCAATGAGCAGCCGGACTCACCATGAGGATTCGGGCAGACCAGTGGCCGGCGACACTGGAGAAATCCCTGCCTCCGGTGTTTATCGCCAGCGGCGATGAGCCCTTCCTGATACAGGAAGTCTGTGACAGCTATCGTAAAGCGTGCCGCGCACAAGGCTTCACCGAGCGCCTGAGCTACAGCATCAGCAAAGGTTTTGACTGGCGCGAACTGGAAAGCCACACGCAGAGCCTCTCCTTGTTTGGTGAGCAAAAACTGATCGACCTTAACTGGCTTTCCCTGCCAGAAGATGCTGGTAGAAAACTGCTGAAAAACTGGGCAGCCACCCCCCCCGAGGACTGCTGCCTGATGATCCGTTCAGAACGCCTGCCGGCATCAACCCTCAACACCAAATGGTTTTCCGCCCTGGAAAAATCAGCCATCCACGTACAAGTCTGGCCTGTCAGCTTTAAAGAACTACCGGCCTGGGTCAACCGGAGACTCCAGTCGGTGGGCTTCCGGCCCACCCAGAGCGCGGTTAAGGCTCTGTGTGAAAATGTGGAAGGCAACCTTCTCGCCGCCGCGCAGGAAATTGACAAACTCAGGCTCCTGGTCGAAGGTGAGGAACTGGACGAAACCCAGGTGATCCACTCTGTTTCTGACAGCAGCCATTATTCCGTATTTGAACTGACCGGCGAAATACTCGCTCAGAAAACCGGCCATGCGCTCAAGATCCTCCAGGCTCTCAGGCAGGAAGGGGTACCACCACCGGTCATTTTATGGGCTTTAAATCGGGATATGCGTCTTCTCGGCAAACTGAAACGAAGCGCTTCCGACTCCCAGACCATCCTGCGAAGTTCAGGTATTCCCAAACCCCGCTGGAAGGACTACCAATCAAAAGCCAGCCGGCTCGACTGGAAACACCTGATCCTTGCCCATCATTACTGCCGGGGCGCTGACCAGGCCATCAAGGGCAGCACGCAAGGTAATCCCTGGATGTTCCTGAACCAGGTCTGCCTGTCACTTTGCGGTGTCGAACTCTCTGGCAAAAACCAGAACGGTGAACCGCTGGAGCTAAGCTGAACACTGCCGCAGATAGGTAGTTTTCACAATGTTCTGACTTACCCAGCCCTATAGAGTGGAGAGTTAAACAACAGATTCCAACACCTTATGATGCCTTCTTCCCCGGCACCGGCCCTTGTGCTCTTTGCCGCTATGCTCAGCTCTCACCTGGCTCATGCCCAGGACCGCTTCCATGATCCCAAGGCCGTGCTAAAGGAACATTTCTGGGGCGACCTCTATGCCTCTGGCGGCAAGACCTTCTTCTGTGGAGAGCCGTTCGAGAAAAAAACCGTTACCGTCACGGACAGCTATCTGTATGCCAAAACCTGGATGCGGGATCATCTGGACTGCGGAACACCTTGGCAATGCCGCTCGAACAGCACGGATTATCAGCGCATGGCCTCAGACCTTCACAACATCGTACCCGAAAGCACACGATTTGAGTTAGATCGGGGTAGCGCCAAATTTGAGAACCTGGATGATAGCGTTGAATCCAACGCCTGTGGCTACAAACGAGCCTTCGGATTAATTGAGCCACCGGACCGCATCAAAGGCGATATCGCACGCGCAATGCTTTACATGCACGTTACCTATGAGTTGCCGCTTTACGGTGATCTGAACCAGCTGAAATCGTGGAACCGCGAAGACCCGCCTTCTGACGAAGAAAAAGAACGGAACTTGCGTATTTCAGAGATCCAGGGAAACGAGAACAGCTTTATTACCTATCCCAGCCAGGCCGAGATCGTCACGCTCCCTTGAGCAGACGGCCAGTTGCTGCAGCATCCTGCAAGCTTGTTCCAATGAGACCGTCCAGGCTTGCAGATCGGAGAGCCTGAAACCGGCAAGCCGGAATTCAGACAAAAAAAAGGGCCGCCTCACAGGCGACCCTCTCTGACTTTCTACTCTTCAGCCTGACGTTCAGAACTGCTCAGCAGCCAGGCTCATCATATCTTCTGATCCAGACTTGACACTTTCCAAGAGAGAAACCGTCTTCGGCAACAGACGCGAGAAGTAGAATCTGGCGGTTTTCAGCTTGGCATCGTAGAAGCCTGAAGTGTCTCCCTCTACAGCTGCCAAAGACACCTTGGCCATCTTCGCCCACATGAACGCATAAGCGGTGTAACCAAACAGATCGAGGTAATCCACACTCGCCGCCCCGACTGCATTCGGGTCGTTTTTCACTGCCGTCAGCACATATTCAGTGGCATCGGAAAGCCGTTCAAGCGCCGCTGCCAGAGGCTCAACAAAGCCCTGCAGTCCGGCATCATCGCGGTTAGCCTCAATGAAGTCCGCAACCTCCCCCGCAAACAGCTCGTAGAAGCGACCATTGTTGGCAGCGACCTTGCGCCCCATCAGGTCAAGGGCCTGGATACCATTGGTACCTTCATAGATCTGGGCAATCCGCACATCACGAACCAGCTGCTCCTGACCCCACTCACGAATATAACCGTGACCACCGAAAATCTGCTGGCCGTAAACGGTACATTCGAGACCGCGGTCTGTCAGAAAAGCTTTCGCGACGGGCGTCAGCAGGGCAACCAGGCTCTCTGCACGCTGCTTGTCAGCTTCATCTTCAGAGAATTTGGCAGCATCCAGATACCCGGCCACATAGGTTGAAAAAGCCCGCGCTCCTTCATTGAGGGCACGCATGGTCATCAGCATGCGACGGACGTCAGGGTGTACGATAATCGGGTCAGCCGCCTTGTCAGACTGAACAGGGCCAGTTGCCGCGCGACCCTGAATTCGATCCAGTGCATATTCCACGGCATTCTGGTAGGACCTTTCGGCTGCAGCCAGCCCCTGAACACCCACGCCAAGACGCTCGTAGTTCATCATCGTGAACATGCAGGCGAGCCCCTTGTTCAGCTCACCAACCAGCCAGCCTTGCGCACCATCGAAGTTCATGACGCAAGTGGCAGACCCCTTAATGCCCATCTTGTGCTCAATGGACCCACAGGAAACGGCGTTACGCTCACCCAGGCTACCATCTTCATTCACAAGGATCTTGGGAACCAGGAACAGGGAAATGCCTTTGGGTCCGGCAGGAGCGTCCGGCAGTTTCGCGAGTACCAGATGAATGATGTTTTCACTCAGGTCATGTTCACCACCGGTAATGAAGATCTTGGTACCGGTAACAGCATAACTGCCATCAGCCTGGGGAACCGCCTTGGTGCGGATAATACCCAGGTCTGTACCTGAATGGGGCTCGGTCAGGCACATGCTGCCAGACCAGACACCGCTGTACAGCGTTGGCAAATACTTTTCGCGCAGTTCATCTGTACCATGCGCATCCAGTGCCAGACAGGCACCAGCAGTCAGCATCGGGTAGAGTCCAAAGGAGATGTTCGCAGACTGGATCATTTCCTCGACCTGCGCACCAACGACTTTCGGCATCCCCATGCCACCCAGTTCCGGATTGCCGCCCAGTCCGCACCAGCCACCTTCAATAAAAGTGGCGTAAGCTTCCTTGAAACCTGCTGGAGTGAATACTTGACCGTCTTCCCAACGGCAGCCTTCCTCGTCACCGGAGCGGTTAATCGGATCCAGCAGAGTGGCCGAAATCTTGCCGGCTTCCTCAAGGATGGCTTCCGCAGTCTCGGCATCAGCGGTCTCAGCCAAACGCGGCATTTTCTGCCATTGGCTGGCTACATCAAATACTTCATTGAGCAGGAAGCTCATGTCGCGCAGGGGGGCTTTATAATCGGCCATGCGTTACCTCGTAAGCAAAATCGGATTTAGTCAATTATATCCTGTTATGACGGAAAAAAGCCCGCAGAGCGGGCTTTCTCTTACAAGCACCAGATCAGAATGAGAAATGAGCCTCATCCAGGTCCATCAGGCTGCCAGCACCGGCGAGAGCCGAAGTGGCGTGAGACTGAGTGCGTGGAAGCAGACGCTGGAAGTAGAAGCGTGCCGTCTTGATCTTGGCTTCGTAGAAGTCCTTGTCACCGGTCCCTTCAGCCAACTTCTGCTGCGCGGTAATCGCCATGCGGGCCCAGAAATAAGCCAGCGTGGCATAGCCGGAGTACATCAGATAGTCGACTGAGGCAGCACCCACTTCTTCACGATCCTTCATGGCAGCCATGCCCAGCTTCATGGTCAGGTCACCCCATTCCTTGTTCAGCTTGGACAGCGGTGCGACGAATTCCTGTGCAGCTTCGTTGTCTGCCTGCTCTTTGCAGAAGCTGTG
>JAUIAZ010000144.1 GCA_030427465.1 Gammaproteobacteria bacterium
TGCACCTGCGCCGGATTGCGGTAGGCAACCACATCCTTCTGGGTGGTGACAATATGGATCTCGCACTCGCCTATCGGATCAACCAGAAACTCGCCGACGAAGGCAAAACCCTGCAACCCTGGCAGATTCAGGCCATCGTTCAGGCCTGCCGTGATGCCAAGGAGAGCCTGCTGGATGATGACAGCGCAGACGCCATACCCATTGCCATTCCATCACGGGGTTCCCGCCTGATCGGCGGCACGCTGCGAACCGAACTGACCCGGAATGAAGTGGTGGAAACTCTGGTCGAGGGCTTTTTTCCTGAGGTTGGTGTCACGGATCATCCAAAACAGGCCATGCGCCGGGCTCTCAGTCGCAAGTCCCTGCCCTATGCGCAGGACCCGGCCATCAGTCGTCATCTGGCCGCTTTCCTGAGTCATCTTTCCAGCCAGGAAGGCGCCGACAACCCCAACCACTTCCTCGCCCCGACAGCAGTTCTGCTGAACGGTGGTGTTTTCAAATCCCACACACTGACCAGCCGCCTGCTCTCGATTCTGAATCGCTGGCTGACGGAAGCCGGAGAAGCGGAAGCCAGGCTTCTGGAAGGCGCCGACCTTGACCTAGCCGTTGCTCGCGGGGCAGCAGTGTTCAACCAGGTCCGTCAGGGGCGCTCCGTACGCATCCGGGGTGGCATCGCCAACGCATACTACGTGGGCATAGAAAGTGCCATGCCCGCTGTTCCTGGTATGGCACCACCACTTGAAGCACTCTGTGTAGCCCCCTTCGGCATGGAGGAAGGCAGTGAGGCCAGCCTGCCGGAGCAGGAGCTTGAGTTGGTCGTTGGTGAGCCGGTGCGCTTCCGCTTCTTCGGCTCTAACCTGAGGCGCGAAGACCAGGCTGGAGACTTCTTGGACCACTGGTCCCCGGAAGAGCTGACTGACCTGCCGGAAATCGAGATGACTCTCGAAGATCCGGACAGACAGGCCGGTGCCCTGGTTCCGGTATACCTCGAAAGCCGGGTCACCGAACTGGGCACCCTGCAAATGGAAGCCGTCGCCAGAAATGGCCAGGGACGCTGGCAGGTTGAGTTCAACGTCAGGGAGCAGGAAACCGCCTGATGAGTGCCCGCTATCTGGTAGGGATCGACCTCGGCACCACGCATGTGGTACTGGCTTATGCGGCGAAGGACCTTCCGGGCGAAGCGACACAGCTGTATGGGATCCAGCAATTGGTGGCGGCGGGCAATCTGGGCCGCCAACCCCTGCTGCCTGCCTTTCGCTATCATCCGGTCGCCGGAGAAATTCCGGCAGAGGACCTGAAGCTGCCCTGGTCGCCACAGTCACTGGACGGCGAGATCGACCCGGTGGTTGTCGGTGCCTGGGCCCGCGATCTGGGTGCCGCAACCGAGGGGCAGCTGGTCAACAGCGCCAAAAGCTGGCTGTCCCATCCGCAGACGGATCCCATGCAGGCGACTCTGCCCTGGGCCTCAGCGGAGTCGGTCAGCAAAGTCTCACCGGTACTGGCCAGCGCCAGCTACCTCTTCCATGTCAGACAAAGCTGGAATCTGGATTTCCCCGAGGACCGGCTGGAAGACCAGGACATCGTTCTGACTGTACCCGCGTCCTTCGATGAGCGGGCCCGGCAATACACACTGGAAGCAGCCCGGCTCGCCGGGCTGCCTGATGTGCGTCTGCTGGAAGAGCCGCAGGCGGCGGTTTATCACTGGCTGTCAGCGACTGACCTGGAAGCAGCCCTCGGAAAGGCCGAACACCAGCACCTGCTCGTCGTGGATATGGGAGGGGGTACAACCGATTTCAGCCTGATGCGGGTGGGAAGAAACCCGGATGCTGCAGTCAGCGTGGATCGCATCGGGGTAGGTCCCCACCTGATGTTGGGTGGCGATAATCTGGACCTGACGCTGGCCAGGCAGGTTGAGCTTTCTCTCGGTGAACGCAAGCTATCTGCACGGGCACTCTCCCAACTGATTGCCCAGACCCGCACAGCCAAGGAGAAACTCCTGGCGGAAGATGCGCCGGACTCCTACCCGGTTACCCTGCTCGGCAGTGGCTCGCGCCTGATTGGCGGGTCACAGCGTGCCAGTCTGGCACAACAGACAACCCGGGACCTGCTGGCACAGGGTTTCTTTCCGTCCTGCCAGCTGAATGAGCGACCGCACGAGAAGCGTCAGGCACTGCGCATGACCGGCCTGCCCTATACCGCCGATGCCGCGGTTACCCGACACCTGGCTGCCTTCCTCAGCGACCACGCCAAGAGCCTGGGCAACGAACCTGTACCCCACTGGCTGCTGCTGAATGGCGGTGTTTTCAACAGTCGCTACTTGCGGCAGCAACTGCTGGACTGTGTTAATTGCTGGAGTGGCGATGGCAAGATCCAGCTGCTGAAACAGCGCGACCTCGATCATGCGGTTGCCCTGGGGGCAGTCGCCAGTGCCAGAGGCCGCCAGGGTCAGGGTATGCGGATTGGCGGAGGGTCTGCACGTTCCATCTTTCTGCAGCTGGGAGAAGCTGATGCCGGCCAGGCTGTCTGTCTGTTGCCGCGAGGCACCCCGGAAGGCCAGGCAGTCCGGCTCTCCGGCCAGCGCTTCAACCTCAAGGTCGGGGAGCCTGTGCGCTTCCAGCTGCTGACTTCCCGTCTGGATACCCCGTTCGCAGCCGGTGAGCTGTGCCAGGCTGATAAGCTGGAGGCCGAGCACCTGCCCCCCCTGTTCACCCACATCAGCCACCCGGACAGCGCCAGTCAGGAATCGGCTGAACGGGCAGTCGAGCTGTTGTGCGAGCTAACAGAGATCGGCACATTGAATGTGTACTGCCTGCCTGTCGACAAAGCACCTGAGGATACGCGCTGGCAGCTGGAGTTCCGGCTGAACAGGGCCCCCGAGCGTTCAGGCTCCGATGAGCAGTCTGTTGCGCTGCCTGCCAACTTCGAGGCGACGGTCCGGAAGATCGAAGACGCGTACCGGGGTGACAAAAAAGTCCGACGTAAAGCGGTCAAGGAATTGCGACCGGCTCTGGAGAAAAGCTTCGGAACGAGGAACCAGTGGGCTCTGCCGCTGCTGCGGGCGCTCGCGCCCGTCTGGATCAGGGAAAGTAAACAGCGAACCCAGAGTCCGGCCCACGAGCGGGTCTGGCTCAACCAGACCGGTTTTTCGCTGCGGCCCGGTTTCGGAGCCCCCGGAGATGAGGCCTTGGTTGATACAGTCTGGCCACTCTTCAGACAAGGCCTTTCGCACCGGGAAGAAGCCCAGATCTGGAGTGAATGGTGGACTTTCTGGCGGCGAGTGGCTGGAGGCCTCACGGCAGACAGGCAGCAACAGATCAGTCAGAGCCTGGAACGCTATCTGTCGCCTGCGGCCCAACGCAGCCGCAAGATCCAGGCGGAACCGGCCATGAAAACCTACGAAGACATGGTTCGTCTTGCCGCCAGCCTGGAACGGGTTGATGCCGGGCGGAAAGTCGCCCTGGCTGGCTGGCTCATGCAGCGTCTTCCCAAACCACGGGAGCCACTGGCCAGCTGGTGGGCTTTAGGCCGGCTGGGAGCACGCATTCCGTTTCACGCGGACCTCAGTCACGTACTGCCCCCCGCGACAGTGAGTCCCTGGATCGAGTTCTGCCTGAAACAGGACTGGCGAAAGGTGCCTCAGGCGGCCTTCGCCGCTGTCATGATCAGCCGGATGAGTGATGACCGGCAACGTGATATCGATGAGTCACTGCGCAAGAAAGTACTGGAGCAGCTAAAAAACTCGCGCAGTCCGGAAAGTTGGTCAACACTGGTATCCGAGCATGTCGAGTTGAGTGCGGATGACAGCCGGGAACTGTTCGGGGAAGCCCTGCCCGTGGGTCTGACGCTTGTGGAGATTGAATGAGCTTGTTATCACGCCTTTCCCTGAGGCAAATGCTGACGCTGCCATACGTCATGCTGGTTCTGGTGCTTGCCGGAATCATTGGTACTCTGTCCTACCAGGCTGGTCGCGATGCCCTGGATAACCTCTCAGGCCAGTTACTCACAGAAACCGTGGATCGCATAGCCCAGGCAGTGGAGATGCATGTTTCGGGTTCTGCTGCCGTACTGGAAACCGCTTTTCCCACCGGGGTCAGGGCACCCGAAGACATAGATGCCGACATGGACAACCTGCGCACCCGCTTCTGGCTCGCGACATCCGTGCACCTGGACCCCAACAACTATGCCTATTACGGTGACCGTAGGGGACAATTCTTCGGTCTCTGGCGTTTTTCCGAGCGCGAAGCCGAGCTCAGACTCCGTACCAGTGGTCAGGGGCCACGCACCATCTACCGCTTTACTGATATCGAAGGCCCGCTGCGTGACCCGGTAGAGGAAAGCCGGATTTTTGATCCGCGAGAGAGACCCTGGTTTCAGCGTGGGCAGGAAACCCGCCAGGATGCCTGGACCGCCATTTACATCGATTTCAAAACCGGCGAGCTGGTGGCTACCCGGGCAAGACGTGTGAATGATGCCAATGGCAGCTTCCACGGAGTGGTGGCCACGGACCTCTCACTCGGAAGGGTGAATGACTTTTTGCGTACCCTGCCACTCAGCGAAAACGGCTATGCCTTTGTCGTTGAGGATGACGGCAACCTTATCGGCACCTCTCGCGGGCGTCACCTGCGCCTGAACGAAAACGGGGAGAATACCCGCCTGCATGCCTCCAGCACGGAAGATGTCATGATCTCTGACACCTACCATCAGGTCGCGCGCCTGCAGCAAGTGACGGGAGGAGCCTCCTCTTACACCGGATTCTTTGAAGACATCAACGGGCGCACAGTCCAGGTAGCGTATTCCAGATTGCAGGACCTCGCGGGACTGGACTGGACCATTGTGGTCGCTGTACCCCGCAGCGATTTCCTGTATCGGGTTGAGCAGTCCTTCAGGCAGACTGCGATACTGGGCTTCATTGCCTCACTCATCGTCATACTGATCGGATTATCGGTTCTGAATGCCATGACCCGTGAACTGCGCAGCCTGGCCCATGCGGCCCGGCGCATGGGGGAAGGCGAACTGGAGACTCCGCTGAATATTGACCGCACAGACGAACTGGGCGAGCTGGCCCAGAGCTTTGCCAACATGCAGCACCGCCTGATGACAGACCGGCTGACGGAACTGGCCAATCGTGAAGCCATCACCCGGCGCATAGAAGACCGCATTCTCCAGCAGAGACGCCAGGGAGACCCCCGTCCTTTTGCTCTCTTGTTCATCGACCTGAATGACTTCAAGAACATCAATGACCAGTATGGCCATGACATTGGTGACGAAGCGCTGAAGGAAATGGGGCAGCGGATGCTGCAGAATGTGCGGGCCGGCGACAGTGTGGCCCGCTATGCCGGTGATGAGTTTCTGGTTCTTCTGGACTCCGTCGCCAACCTCAAGGACGCCAACAACGTCCGGGAAAAACTGAATACCGCGCTGAATGCACCGCTGCACTGCCTGCCACCGTCTGCCGACAATGAAAAGACCAGCGAAGGTTCAACCGGAGCCTCGATCGGACTGGCGCTGTTCCCGGAAGATGGTCTGGACGTCAACTCCCTGATCAAGGCCGCCGACGAGGACATGTACACGCAGAAAAAGGACCCGACGGCCTGAGCAGAACCCGTGACAGAGCTCAGGCTCAGGCTGATGCCCTGTCCCGACGCACCGGGTTGGTGTGCCCGATCAGGCGCAGGCTCTCTTCGGCAAAACCTGTACCGGCTTCGGTAAAGAAGTTGAACACACAGTCGATGCCGCCTGCTTTCAGCTTGGCTTGCTGATCTTCATATCGGGCTATCGCGGCCAACTGACCGGAATAGCCGGCCTCACGCAACTGCTCGGTGACATTGAGCATATCCTCAATCGAGGGCAGTGCCAGAAGCACCAGCCGAATAGACCCCAGATTCAGCTTGTCCCAAAGATCAGCATCTTCCCCATCGCCCATGAAGACCGCATAGCCCTGGGAGCGATACTGGCGCACATTGCGCGAGTCAGAATCCATGCCCCAGACCTGATCCGGTACCATCTGCTGCAGTGCGGCATAGGCCCCCTTGCCAACACGCCCGAGGCCAACGACCAGAATCTCCACAGAGGCCGGCTGGTGTATCACATCTTCCGGCAGGGGCTCCGGCCGTTGCCAGCGTGATATCAGAGCTTGGTATTTGCGGTATATGGTATGCGCCCGCCGATATACCACACTGGTGAAGACGAAGCTCAGTGAGACAGCCAGCGCCAAGGTCACCAGCCAGGATTCCGATACCCACCCGGCATCCCGGCTGAGAGCCAGTACAATCAGTCCGAACTCGCTGAAATTGGCCAACGCGAGCGAAGAAAGATAGGCCGTTCTTCCGCGCAGTCCGACCACTGAAAAAAAGCCGAAGAACATCAGGAACTTCAGAGGAATCAGCAACAGGAGCAGGAGTGCCACCCCCAGCATCGACCAGGAAGGTAGCGCCGCCATGCCGATGGTCAGGAAAAAGCCGACCAGAAAAAGATCCTTGAAGCTGAGCAAGGCCTTGTTCAGCTCGGCAGCTTTCAGGTGGGAGCTCAGGAGCATGCCTGCAATCAAGGCCCCCAGGTCCCCTTTGACATTCACGAGCTCAAACAGCTCATAGGCGCCCAGGGCCAGGAAAAAGCCGGTCAACGGCAGCAACTCGCCGTGTCCGGCGGCATCCAGGAGACGTGCCAGAAGCGGTCGCAGGAAGAACAGCAGTGGCAAGGCCAACGCCCACCAACTTGGCAACTTGCCTGTGGCAGCCACCAGAAAGAAAACCGCGACAATATCCTGAAAAACCAGGATGGCCACGGCCAGTTTACCGTGGCGGGTTTTCATCTCCCCGCTTTCTTCCAGCAACTTGACGGCACAGACCGTGCTGCTGAAAGAGAGCGCGAACGCAAAAAGAAACAGCACAGGGGCCGTGGCCGAATCGGCTGACCACAGACCGAGACCGATCAGCCCGGCAGACACACAGCCGATTAGCGCCACCCAGGCTGCCATATGGCCACCTCCGGCGGCCCAGACTTCCCGTTTGAGCAAATCGCGGATGTTCAGCTTCAGGCCGATGGTAAACAGCATCAGGGTGATGCCGAGATCGGCCAGGTCGTGCAAAGCGGGTTGGGCGGAAAACCCCAGTGCGTTGAGCAGAAAGCCCGCCAGCAGAAAGCCGATCAGTGGCGGCAACTGCAGTAGCTTCATGCCGAATCCGCACAAAAAAGCGAACAGAATCCAGATATAGTCCATGTGTTTTCCGGCTGGCGCCAGCCCCTTCAGCTTGAGGGAAGCGAAGGTCTAGCAGCAGTTTTCTACGATCTTGACGATTTCAGTAAAAGTCACCGGTTTGATCAGGTAATCATCAAACCCGGTTTCCAACGCAAGTTGGTAAGTATCACTGTCACTATAACCGGTTACTGCGACAAAATGAGTATCCTCGCTGCCATCTATTTCCCGCAATTGCTTCATGACAT
This sequence comes from Gammaproteobacteria bacterium, assembly GCA_030427465.1. GTDB lineage: Bacteria > Pseudomonadota > Gammaproteobacteria > Pseudomonadales > Oleiphilaceae > JADJWY01. Next base: position 7,444 of record JAUIAZ010000144.1, read on the forward strand.
CCAGACCACTCATATCGGGCAGGTTAAGGTCCATCAAAACGACATCGGGCTGACTGCGCCGGAAACTGGCCAGCGCCTCGCGGCCACTGAAAACCGGTTCAGCTTCATGCCCCTGGGACTGGAGTAACTGTTTGGTGGAAATGGCGACATCGAAATTGTCTTCCACTATCAGCACTTTCCGGGAAGTACGAGGCTTGGCGGCCTGGGGCTGCCCGCCTGCCGGAGCGGACAGGTGCCCTTCCAGAATACCGGTCAGCTGACTGATATCAACTGGCTTGGATATATAGTCAGTGAAACCCAGCAGCAGACAGCGCTCCCGCTCCCCCTTCATCGCGCCCGCCGTAATCGCAATGATCGGCCCCTGGTAGCCAAGATTTCGCAATTGCCGGGTGGCTTCGTCCCCATTTACCTGTTCCAGGTTCACATCCATCAGGATAATCAGCGGCTCTTCATCCGTTCCAAGCACATCCCGGACATGGCTGACAGCTGGTCGGCCATCACTGAATTCGCTGACCCGAAGTCCACTGTCCGCCAGTATTCTGGACAAAAGGTCCCGGATGTCCCTGTTGTCATCCACGACCAGCGCCTTACCACTGAGTTTGGGGAGAACGATGCCGGTCTCCTGGCTCGATTGCCTCTGGTCAAAATACTCCCGGTCAAGCCAGGGGGTCGCTTCAGGAATTTTTGCCGGAAGTCGCAGCCAGAATTCACTACCCTGCCCCAGAGAGGAATTGAACCCCAGACTTCCTCCGAGCTGCTCAGCC
>JAUIAZ010000526.1 GCA_030427465.1 Gammaproteobacteria bacterium
GGCCTTCCAACAGGGTTTCCAGCGCGTGTGCCAGATCCCCGATGGGTTTGATCTCAGCCAGTCGGGCGCCACCCTTAAGCGTATGCAGGGCTCGCAGCAAGGCCTTCATGGCATCCGCATCCTGCGGGTTTTCCTGCCAGCTATGTAGCTGCGATGCCGTTTCGTGGGTCAGTTCCTCGGCTTCGGTCAGGAACAGCTCAACCAGTTCGGGATCAAGGCCTTCCATCTCGAAGACTTCATCGGCTTCCACGGCCGCCGCAGGCACCGCTTCGCCGGATGCCGCAGGTGCTTCTGTGGCAGCGCCGGACAGGTCACCCTGTTTCAGACGCTGTATGAGTGCCGCAGGATACTCGGGGGCCTGATGCGAATTCAGGGTTTCAATCATGACGGCCATGCAGTCATGACCTTCGATCAGCAGATCAACCCAGGCTTCAGTCGGTTCTTTGCGTCCTTCTGAGAACTGCTCTAGCAGGGTTTCCATCTCATGGGCCAGGTCGCCCGCAGCCTTGACCTGGGCGAGCCGGGCACCGCCTTTCAGGGTGTGCAGGTCACGCAATATTTCGGAGAGGAGGTTGGTATCCTGAAGGTCTTCACGCCACTGGTGCATGGTTTCCGACAGCCGTTCGCTGATCTCTTCGGCTTCTTCAAGGAACAGGCTAAGTGTTTCCTCATCGAAGTCAGACAGAGCGCCCATGGGGGCTTCCGTCGGCTCTGTGTGCCTTTCTGGTGGTTCTGCGACGGCTTCTGGCGCAGCGTCACTGTCAGATTTGACAGGGGTTTCTGCCTGTGTGTCGCGGGAATCACTGTCTATGTGACCGCGCAGGCTTTCAATGATATCCGGTGCACCCTGCGACTGGCCTTCGGTTTTCAGCTCATTCACCAGGCGGGTCAGCGTATCGTGGCCAATGCTGGCCAGGTTGGCCGTGTCATCATCGGCGCTCATACGATCTTCGGCGAGACGCTCAAACAGGCGTTCGAGTTCGTGGGCCAGGCTGGCGATCGCCTGTTGACCGGACAGGCGGGCACCACCATTCAGCGTATGCAGATCTCGCTGCAGTGACTGGGCCAGCGTAAGGCTCTGGCGCTCGTCCATCCAGTGTTTCAAGGTTTCCGCACTGCTTTCAATCAGATCTTCGGCTTCTTCCAGGAAGATGCTGGCCAGATCTTCGTCCATATCGTCAAAGGCGCCGCTGTCAGCCATTTCCGGCGCGCTGTCGCTGACGCCATCTTCCACTGTGCTGCTTTCGTTTTCTGCTCCGGCCGGAGACAGGGCCTGTACCCGTTCACCCAGCTCTTCAACCAGTTGGGAAGCGGATTCGGTACCCAGACCTGCCGCGACCTGGTCCATCATGTTAATCAGCGCTTCGTGGGCCGCCCGCGCCACTTCGAAAAAGTCGGCATCAGGCACGAGCTGGCGGGTTTCTATTTCACGATAACCGCTCTGGAGAGCGCCACTGAGACTCTGAACATCGGGCAGGCCAGCCAGTTGTGCGCCCTGTTCGAGAGTCTGCAATTCGGTGACAAGCTGATGCTGTTCCGGCGCTGAAAGCCCGTCATGACTCCACTCGTCCAGGATCCGGTCTGCATCCAGCAGGATGTCGATGCCCTCCGTGAGGAAAATATTGAGGAGCTGCGGATCGGGCTTGTTGGCCGCCTCGAG
>JAUIAZ010000145.1 GCA_030427465.1 Gammaproteobacteria bacterium
TGCCGGTGTCAGCCCCCAGCCGACCCTCTCTGGCCAGACGGCTAATGCCAGTGACCGCTCTGGTCTTATCGGCAGGTGCCTGAGCCACACAAACGCTGATGTCATCGGAATATTCGCTTTGCAACCGGGCCAGCTCTGCCGGCCCCATTTTGCCCTCATTGATCCAGCCTGCCAGCTGGCCAATCCCACTGTCAGGACCGAAACGGTGGCTGACCCGCAACATCGCAATGGCCTGGTCGCGCGCCAAACCGTCTGGCTTCTGCAGCTTGTCCGGCAATTCACAGGCGGTGGACTGTCGCACCCACACAACCGTTTCCTCGCGGTAGTTCCCTTGTTCCGCGTGTTCGCAGAGTGCCCCCATCAAGGCACCGGCTTCCACTGAGGCGAGTTGATCCTTGTCTCCCAGCAGAATGAGTTGCGCTTCTGCCGGTAACGCCTCGATCACCGCAGCCATCAACTCAAGGTCTATCATCGACGCTTCATCAACGACTAGGGTGTCCACCGCCAACAGATTCCTGGCGTTATGCAGAAAAGCCCGGCTTCCACCGCGACTGCCCAGCAGACTGTGCAGTGTAGTAACCGAAGAGGGAATGTCCTGATTCTGCAGAGCAGGATGCAGATCAGCCAGTGGCAAGGCATCAATGGACTGACTGATGGACTCGTTCAGACGCGCTGCCGCCTTGCCGGTAGGTGCCGCCAGCCTGATGCGCGACAGAGGCCGGTTTTCAGAGAGCGCCAGCGCCTGTTTTGCCGCCAACAGCTTCACAACCGTAGTGGTCTTGCCCGTACCCGGGCCGCCGGTAATGACAGAAAATGACTGGCGCAGGGCAATGGCGCAGGCGATGGCCTGATAATCCGGCCCCTGCTGTGGTGTGTTGAAGAGCTGCCCCAGAATGCGCTTGAGCCGGGCCGCAGACTCTGTCCCCTGCCCGGGTTTTCCGGCCACAAGCCGCTGATTGATAAAATGCTCAATGAAACGTTCAGCCTTCCAGTAACGGTGCAGGTAGAGCCTGTCCCGGTAACGAATCAAGGGCCAGGCCCGCGAGTCGCATCCGCTGCCAAGCAGCGGCCAGCTTTCCAGCTCCGGTAATTCCTGCTGCCGCCTGCTGAGCCACCATTGCAACGGACTGGCTTCCCGCTCTTCACCATCGGGCGCAGGGCCAGATGCATCGGGAATCAGCGCTTCCGGCGCATCCTGCAGAACTGACAGGTCCAGACAGACATGTCCCTGGCCGGCCAGATGACTGACCAGAAGTCCGAGAAAAGCTCTGCGATCCATCAGGTCATCTGATGCAGTGGATTCTGCCTGGTCAGCGATCCCGGTTTCCCTGAACAGAAATTCAGCGAAGGCAACATCCAGAGCGCGGAAATACTCCGCGCTTTCCCAGCTGTGCAACAACAAGCGGAATTCAGGCGTCATCCCGGAGCCTCCGTCCTGCTGCCAAGAAACATCTCATCCAGAGCCCGCATCAGCGCCTGATCCGGCCGCAGCGCACAAAGGCCAGCACTGCTGGCATGTATGCCCCGGATGAACTGATAAACCGCGCCACCAACATGATGCTCGTAAACGTAATCCGGCATGCGTGCACTCAGGTAACGATGCAGGGCATACACATAAATCACCGCCTGGACGTCGTAGCGGTGCCCCACCAGGGCCGATGCCAAGGCCTCTTTGCTGTAGTTCCCGTCAGGCAGGTCATTGCTCTTGTAATCCAGGACGTAGTAACGCCCTTCATACTGGAATACAAGGTCGATGAAGCCTTTCAGAAGCCCAGCCAGTTCGCGCTGGGACAGCGGCGGTGCATCCGCGAGTTCCGCCAGCGCCAGGTGCTGCCGGATGCAATGATCCAGGCGTTGGGGAGAAAAAGTCCTGACAGGAAACCAGAACTCCATCTCCGCTTCATAGTCATCCAGCTCACTGAGTAACAACGGGGCGCTGTCTCCTTCCCCCAGAATCACCGGACTGCGAAGAATTTGCCGGACCCAGTGCAACAGGGGCTCTACCCAGACTTCCCATCCGCGTGCCCGACACAGGCGTTCGATCTCTGCTGACAAGCCCTCCGGATGCGTCAGCACCTGATCAAAACCCTGATCGGCGCAGTACTCCAGAATGCTGTGCAACAACACCCCCGTCTCAGCACCCTTCGGAAAGTCAGCGGATATCACCGCCCCAGCGCCAGCCGGGGACTCTGAGACGTGCCCTGGCTCGCGGGCCGAGCCGACGAATGCCTCACCGGGCGCAGCCAGCAGGACGTCTTCCTGCCACAAATCACTGGCGAGATCGTCCGGTGCGGAAGCTGTCGGCCGGACCGAGCTCAGGCCTTCCCTGACCAGCCCGGTATAACTGGTGACAGTCCAGGGTTCTTCCCGGCGAACAACTGGAACCAGTGCTGCACCAGGCACAGGCAGGTCGCCTTCATGGAAACAGTTCATCGGCATATCCTGTAATGCGATCTGGCGGCTGCAGAGAGCCAGGGGGTCGCCCAGCGATTGTGCAAGTTCCTGCATGGGGCCTGTCCAATCCTCACTGACCCCGACTCCGGTCAGCTCACCGAGGGCACCCGGTTGGCCACCTGTGAGGGAGACCAGCCCCACCCAGGTAGAAAAACGCGCGCGGGTCAGTGCCACATATAGCAAACGGATATCTTCCGCCTGCTGGTCCTCGGAATAGCGGGCCTCGACTTCCGCGCTCCGGGAAAAGTCAGCACGGGCTCCATCCGGCCCGGAAACCGGAACCCAGTCACGCCGCCCCTTTGTCTTGTGCACCGTCAACGCGGCAAAAGGCAGGAAGACCAGCGGATATTCCAGCCCTTTCGACTTGTGAATGGTCACCACCTGAACCAGACCCGCATCGCTTTCGAGGCGGGTTTTGCGCTCATCCGCTTCCTGGCTGGCATCCTGCAAAAGCCTCTGGTAATGCGCCAGCAGTGCCTCTATGCCATCCAGAGAACGACTTTCTTCCTGCAGCAGTTCGGTCAGGTGAAGCAGATTGGTCAGAGTGCGCTCTCCCTCGGCCAGCCCGACCCAGTCATGCGGTGCCTCATGATCAAACAGAAACTGGCGTACAGCCGGCAATACCCCCCGGCTCGCCCATAACTCATGGTAACCCTGAAAGCGTTCGAGGTGCGCATCCAGCACCTGCTCATCCGTGTTCAGTGACTCCAGCAGGTCCAGGTCGGCCAGCTCCCCGAGGGAAGCCATCGCAGCCCGGATCAGTGAAACAGACCGGGGATTGGCAAAGGCACTAAGCCAGCCCTGCAGCAGGGCCGCCTCGGGGGTTTCCAGAACGGACTGCCGGTCAGACAGATAGACGCTACGCACGCCACGCTCCCGCAGTGCCTTTCGCACGGCCTTCGCTTCTTCTCCGCGCCTCACCAGCACGGCGATATCCCCGGGCTCCAAAGGTCTGAAGGCATCCTCTGACTGGAACCCACAGCGCCCTGACTGCCCCTGATTGAGCAGCGTGACAATGCGTTCAGCGCACCATCCGGCTGCCACTGGGAGCGCATCGCCCTTGGTCAGCGGTTGCTCCGGATCCTCCTGCCAGTTCTCGAATACCAGCGCCGGAGCGGGCTCTCCGTCAACCACCCAGGTCTGAGGCAGCCCCTGGGCATCCACCTCGTAAAAGGGCAACTCGTGCCCGTTCACTGAAAAAGCCCCGCCGGGGCGCGCGTGCTCAGCGCTGAGGAACAGATGGTTGGTGCCTTTGACCATCGCCTTGCTGGAGCGGAAGTTGCGGGTCAGACCATAGACTGAATCAGCAGCATCCTCTCTGGCTTTAAGGTAGGTGTAGATGTCCCCGCCCCTGAAGGCATAGATGGCCTGTTTAGGATCTCCGATCATGATGAGTCCGCGGTCCTCTCCACCGGCTGCATGAATACGGCGAAAGATTTCATACTGTCTGGGGTCGGTGTCCTGAAACTCATCAATCAGCATAACCGGAAACTGGCTTTCAATGGTGCGCGCCAGATGCTCCCCGCGCGGGCTTTTCAGTGCCTGCAGCAGCTTCGACAAGAGGTCATCGAAGGTCATGAGATTACTGCGCAGTTTGGCGGATTCCAGCGCCGCGCCGATCTCCCGTACCGCATGAAACAGAACAGCCAGTTTAACCCACTTGTGTTGTAGTGTATCCGCCAGCAGGGGCTCCAGAATGGCCCAGACAGGGTGTTGAGCAACCGGGTGTGCAGGGTCTTTGAGGGCATCCGCAATACCGGCGGGCGTCAGGCGATTGTAGGGAGCTTTGGTCTTGAGATCCGGTTTGCCGGTCTCAGATGAAGCGGCCCACTCATCCAGCAAACCGGACCACTTTTCCCAGCTCTTCAAGCCGAGCTTATGTCCATTCAGCGCCTTGGTTTTGATGGCATCAACAACGGTTGCCTCCAGATGCTCACGGTGAGTCTGCCAGGCCTTTTTGATTTCCTGAATCTGCTTCTCCAGGCCGGCCAGTGCCTCGGCGGGTGCAGACCCTTCACCCAGATTATCCCGGTATAACAGCAAAGGCTTGACCTGCTGCCAGAGCTTCTCCGGGCTTTGCCACGTTTCATGCCACCAGGCGCTGAAACGGCTGGGTAAGGCATACACGAAGCGGCGCCAATAGTCCTGGGCGGCCTCCTGTTCAAGTTCATGCACCTGAGCTTCCAGTTGCTGACCAAACAGCTGGCCACTGTCAAAGGCGTGTTCCGAGAGCATACGCTTGCACCAGCCATGAATGGTGGAAATGGCCGACTCATCCATCCACTCGGCGGCCATCAGCAGGCGCTGCCGGGCTTGCGCGCGACTCTTCGCAGACGTGTACTCGCTGTCCCGGATCTGTCGTAGCAAGGCCAGCTCCCCACCCAGTGCCGCAATATCCGCTGGCTCCTTTTCGCCAGGCTGGACAGAGAACAGTGCCGCACACTGACTCAGACGACTGCGTATTCTGTCTCTCAGTTCTTCGGTAGCGGCTTCAGTGAAAGTCACCACCAGAATCTGCGGGGGCATCAGCCCACCAGCAAGCCTCTCAGACTGACCGGTTCCATGGGCCAGAACCAGACGCAGGTAGAGAATCGAAAGGGTAAAAGTTTTCCCGGTACCCGCACTGGCTTCTATCAGGCGCGTCCCGCTCAGGGGCAGCGCGATCGGATTCAGTGGCCGGGATTGGGGCACCGTTCCATTCACCGGGTTCGTCATGCCTCGCCCCCCTCTTCCTGACAGGCATTCAGCAGGGGCTGGTAAAGCGCCCGGGCCTCTGTCACAAAGTCTCCGGCCTGCAATAACGAATCCCAGCTGGGGTACACCCTGCCCAGCCAGGGCTGATCATTCAGTGCCTTCTGGTAGCGATCTATCAGCATCTCGCTATCAACATCCGGGCCCTGGTCACCGGCATGTTCCAGCCAGTAAAGCGCGGTGATGGCTTCCAGCCCCAGTGGCCGGCACCACCCCTTCCGCCAGGCGGCTTGCAGGTCTTCCAGGATGCCCTGTGCCTGCGCTTTGCCCATGGACTGAAGAATCACCGTCCTGTCAGGCCGATCCTTGAACAGGATCAGAGTGTGGAAAGGCCGTTCGCTGACCTGTCCGAGCAAGTGAATAATCCAGTCTCCGGCAATCGCCTCCCAGCGTTTGCGCTTGTCGTTGCGCTCTCCCTGCAACAGTTTTTTCCGGGGAATCACGATGCGGGCCAGTTCCCCGTCCTCACTGCAGCAAAGCCCCGTGACGCTGACCTGCACAAAGGGCTCACCCTCAGTAGGGTATGCAAGGATGGAGGGTGTGCTTTCAATATCGGAAAAAGTCTGCCTGACTTCATAGTAGGCTGCCCACAGGTCATCCAGATTCTGACGGGTTAACCCGGCCAGGTACTCCTGGGTCACGCCCATGCCCAGGTAGCCGCCATTGCACAGGTAGCTGAGACATTCAGACTGTTTCTGCTCATAACTTTCCGGAGAATCGGCAGTTTCTATGGCCTCTCGGATCAGCTGTTCCTGGTGCTGCCACAAAGACAGGCCATCGAGTGCGAATACCTCATGATCCAGAGCCTCCAGATTCTCGCGGGCCTGCCGAACAGACAGCCGGGTCTCGAAAAAATAACTGACAGGGTCTGCGAGGAATTTCGCCAGGGAAGCCCCCGGTATCGGAAAAGCCGGCCAGCGTTCAGGCAGATCGTGAACAGCCGGCGGCGTTCCGGCCTGGTTTTCGCTGCGGGCCTGGTGCGTGTCCTGCCACTCAGCGGCATAGGTAAACAGGGCGCCCTCGCAGATCAGACTTCGCAGGTCTTCCCCGGAAAGCTTTCCATCATGACGCTCGGTCGGAAAGTAGCGCCGGCTGAAAGGTTGCAGGGGATGATAGGTGGTCAGCGCCCGGCTCACCGGGACTGGAATACCGGCTTCGTCTGCCGGCAGCGTCCAGAGGCTGTCCAGGTAATCGAAAAGCTGAGCCAGAAGAACAGAAGGGGGTCGTTCCGAGTCATCCAGCTGACTGCGCCCGGTCCAGGAAATCAGCAGGCTCCGCCTTGCCGACAACAGAGCTTCCAGAAACAGGTAGCGATCGTCTTCCCGTCGCGAGCGGTCACCGGGACGGTAGTCTTTCGCCATCAGATCAAAGTCCAGGGGTGGCCGGCTGCGCGGATAATCCCCATCGTTCATGCCCAGCAGACAGACCATCTTGAAGGGAATGGCGCGCATGGGCATCAGTGTGGCGAAATTGACGCGCCCGCCGGAGAACTGCTGATTCAGCCCGCTCTCGTCCAGATGGTTAAGCAGGAGATCCCGGAACAGCTCCAGGTCCAGTTTTTCATCCAGTTCTGCCAGTCTGGTATCTCGCACCCACTGGTCCACACCCAGGCTGAAACGCTCCAGCAAACGGTGGTCTTCCACACTGCTTGTTGCTCTGAGAAAAGTGCTTATCAGGCCAATCAACCGACTCTGCCACTCTTGCGGGTGACAGGGCTCGCTCAGCAGAGCCATCCACTGTCCCAGCGCTTCGATGACCCGCCACAGCTTGCCTAACGCAGCTGCACTGAGGCCAGAGACCTCGCCGAACGCAGGCGTCCCCTGCCAACTTTCATCTGCCCCCAGGCTGTACCCCAGCATCATGGCACGCAGTCCTTCCCGCCAGGTATTCAGCTTGAAAGCCTGAGAAAGACCGAAGGCTTCCCGGTGCTGGGGATCCAGACCCCAGCGAATACCCGCTTCACTGATCCAGCGTTTCAGTATCTCCAGCTCTTCTTCATCAATGGCGAAGGTTTCGCGGAAGGGCTTCACTTCCAGTAAAGTGATGACTTCCGTTGCACGAAACCGGCTTTGAGGCAAACCCAGCAGGGTTTCCAGCGCGACCAGAACGGGTATCCGGTGTCGCAAGCCCTCATCGGCCAGAGAGAACGGAATATGGCGCGGGTCCTCAGGAGGGAAGCGTCCGAATACCGCCTCGATAAACGGGGCAAAACGATTGATGTCAGGCACCATCACAACGATGTCACGCGCCTTCAGGTCCGTATCTGCCTGCAGTCGGGCAAGCAACTGGTCATGCAGCACTTCGACTTCGCGCATCGGGCTGTGTGCCGCATGAAAACGCAGGCTGTCATCTTCCTGCAGGTGACAGATTCTGCCTTCGGCCCTCGCCTCTTCAGGTGGCACCAGCGAGAGGATGTCGTTTTGCAAACGACCCAGCAAAGTCTGTCGTGTACCGTCTTCAGAGCCATGGGGAATGAATATGTCCAGGCTCTGCCAGGCCGTGTTGAAACGCGCCCGATATTCGTCAGGGTCATCAAATTCATCCAGCAGGCGCAGATAGTCACGGCCCTGTTTACCCCAGGTGGCCAGCAACGGGTTGCTGCGGGCGTGTAAATCTGCGTCCGCCGGGTCACCGACCACAGCGTGCCGCTTGCCCCGCTTGCGTTCTGCCTTGAACAGCTCCTTGTCGCTGATGATGTCCGCCCAGTAAAATTCACAGGGGTTATTCACACACAGGATGACCTGAGTGAAACGGGCCAATGCATCCAGCGCCTCAAGGGTCTGGCGCGGAAGGCTCGACACCCCGAAGACGAACAGGCGGGGTGGCAGACCGGCAGGCTTTTGCGCCCGGGATAAACCACGGGCTTTGCGCAGGAAAGCCTGGTGCACCCGCGCCCGGCTGGACAGGCCAATACCTCCCAGATCATTGAGCAGTTTACGCCACAGTGCCGGCTGCCAGAGCTGTTCCTGCCCCAGGGGCTTCTC
>JAUIAZ010000146.1 GCA_030427465.1 Gammaproteobacteria bacterium
GCACCCTGCTCCAGCAAGCTAAGCTCAGCCTCACTGAGTCCAGCAAACACGGGCACTTTGGATAACAGGCTCATAAGGCAATGACCGCTCGAGCAAATAATAAAAAGCATACACCCAAATTTCGGCATTCCGCCACTCTCTGGGCGCTCGGGCTGATTCTGGCCACTGCGGTTTACGTCGCCACCCCCTGGGGACAGCAGTCGGAAGCGCGTCTAGGGCTGAACTGGCTCTACCAGACCCGTGGTGCTCTAACACCCCCAGATAAGGTGATCGTGCTGGCCATCACGCCCGATACGGCGGATCAGTTGGGTTTCCCGGAGGGGCTCAGTCAATGGCCGCGCTCGGTTCATGCCCGCTTGCTGACGCACCTGACAGAGGCCGGGGCCACCGCCGTGGTAATGGATCTGTTTTTCCGGCAGCCGGGCGACCCGGACGAAGACAGGGCGTTCAGCCGGGCACTCAGCACGGCAGGTAATATCGTTCTCTTCGCACAGCGCGAGCGGCAATATTTGCCCCCTCCTCACTCGGGCACGCTCGACCGTCTGATTCGTCCGATGCCCGACTTCGCACGAAACGCGCGGGCTACAGCACCCTTCTTTCTGACCCGCTTTCCGGATCAGGTCGTTTATTTTCCGCTGCGACTATCTACTGCTCAAGCGGAAGTTACCTTGCCCGTGGCCGCCCTGCGCCTGACCCACCCGGCCCTCGCCAAAACCCTGGAAGCGCGTCCGTCTGACCATGCCTGGTTCAATCTGTATGGTCCGCCACGCACCCTCACAACGCTGGATTATGCAGAGGTGCTCCGGAATCCCGGCGCATATGAACTGAAAGGAGCTGCCATCTTTGTCGGCTTTTCTGCCCGCTACCAGGCCGGTCAGAGGGATGAATTCCGCACGGTATTTACCCAAGCTGACGGTCTCGATATCAGCGGGGTGGAACTGCTCGCAACCGCCTATGCGAATCTCCGGGATGGCTTCACACTGACCCCCGCCGGGCCCTTGTCGAATGCTGCCTGGGTTCTGGCCTGGGGAGGACTGCTGCTGGGTCTGACCTGGCGCTGGCCAAAATGGCTCCTGCTGTCTGGCTTGATGACCAGCCTGGCGCTGTTTGGTATCAGCTACACCCTGTTCAGCACACTGCAGTTTTGGCTGCCTCTGAGCACCCTCTTGCTGGGGCTGTTTCCTCTGTTACTCCTGCTCGCATACCGCCGCCACTGGCTGGCTACGCGCGAAAGCCAGGCACAATTGCATACAGCCTTCTCCCATTATCTGCCTGAAGAAGAGATACTGGCCATACGGAAAGCAGACGGTCGCCTGCCGGAAGGAACCGTGCAACCGGCGATCTGCCTCGTCACTGATGCCAGAGGCTACACCCGTCTGTCTGAACAACTGGCTCTTGAAGACTTGGGGGAACTGATGCGCCATTATTACGCTGCCCTGATTGACCCACTGAAGCAGCATGGCGCCGTTATCTCTGATGTTACCGGAGACGGTCTGATCGCGCTCTGGCCCATGAAGAGCGCAGAAAGTACAAGCCAGGTTCTGCAGGGGCTCGCGGCTCTTGACCAGTCACTGGAGCAATTCAGGGAACGCTTCCCAAAGTATCCACTTCCGACCGGTATGGCCCTGCATGAGGGAGAAGCCATGCTCGGACACTTTGGTGCTGCCGATGCCTATGAATACCGGGCCCTGGGAGACCTCGTCAACACCACGGCGCGCCTTGAGGGGGTGGGCAAGCAACTGGGGCTGAACCGGGTATATTCCGCCGAAGCACTGGTGGCAACCAATGAGCCCCCGGAATCCTGGCGCTATTTGGGTGATTTCCTGCTGGTCGGCAAACAGACGCCAGTTGAGCTTTACACTGCACCCGCCGGAATCCCGGAACTGGACCACAGCATCCAGAATCTCAGAGAACACAGTCTGTCCGGGGAAACATGCGCGGCGCTGCTTTCTCAGTTGCAATCTCTGCGGGCATGCTACCCATCGGATGGCCCCCTGCGGTTTCTTGAAGCGCATCTCCGTCAGGCATCCTCCGAAGCGGCAGGAAACAACGGGAAAGGCAACGGCTGCTTCCCGATCCGCCTGAGTCACAAGTGAATCTGTAGTGGTGCATGGCCCGGCTTTTTGTTCTAAAGTAAGAGCCATTGCAGTAACGACAACAACAAGAATCGTCTCAGCGTTTCCTCACTGGATTTAAGCAGTGAGAAGCGAGCTGTCGGGACCCAAGGACTCAACAAGAGGCCCCATACGGGTGTTGACAGGTTCCGCCATGCACCGCGTCCAACCCAGTCTATTGTGTTTGCTTTTGTGCCTATGTTCGGTGCGGGCTTCAGCGTGTGAGAATCCCGCGGCTCAGCTTACCGCCATTGATGATCAGGCCGTTTGGGCTGTGAACGAAGCGGCAGCCTCCGAGCAAAGGTGGGAGACCGCGAAAACCCGCCAAAGCCTCTGCCCGGGCAGCGTGTTGCGCGTGGGCGCGTCCAGCCGGGTACTTTTGCAACTGGATGAGGAAACGGTGGTCCGCCTCGCCCCCGGTACAGTGCTGGTATTGCCTGAAGCTCGCGTCAATGGCACTTACTGGGTCAAACTGAAACAGGGCCTTGCCCGCTTTCTGACACGCGTGAACGGTTTCTTTCAGGTCTCCACGCCCTTCGTCAATGCCGCCGTGGAAGGGACCGAATTCCTGGTCTGGGTAGAGGAAAGCCAGACCGGGATTCAGGTATTCGAAGGGCGGGTGACACTGCCTGAGAGCTCACTGGCGACCCCACTGAACCCGGGCGAGGCTGCGCTGGCAGACAGCAATCGCATCACTCAGACACCGGCCCTGAGCCTGTCTTCCCCAAAAATCGAATGGGCCCTGTATCTGCCCTGGATACTGGACGAAGCCCCTGTCCAAGTGACCGGCGAAACCCGGGAATCACGCATCCAGGATCTGGCACAGATGACATCACTGAGTGAATCCCAGCAGATTCTTCAGGCTCAATTGCTTATTGCCAGTGGGCAGTTAGAGAACGCCGACTCCCTGCTCAAACCCTTGATTACCGGTGCAGCGCCCCCTGCCGAAGCTCTGGCACTGGCCAGCCTGATTGCGAGCGCCCGGCAAGACGCAGACCAGGCACAGAGTCTGGCCGTGAGCACGCTGAAGGCCGCGCCGGAACGGGCTTTGTCCTGGGTGGTGGCGTCCAATGCCAGTCAGGTACGCAGTGACTGGGATGCCGCCCTGATCCAGGCCAAACGCGCTACGGAGAAGGAGGCGCAGGCGGCTTCAGGCTGGTTTCGGCTGGCGGAAGTGTATCTTTACCTGAGTGAAGTGGCCAATGCCCGTGATGCCCTCGACGAAGGCCTGAAGATCCGCCCTGGCGACCTGCATGGGCAGGCTTTGCACGCACTCATCTCAGTGTTTGAACATCGTAGCCAGCGGGCCATCACACTGGCCCGAGCTGTGATCGAAACCGACCCGACTTTGCCCATGAGCTATGTCGCCCTGGCGCTGGCCGAGTACCGGCAGGGCCGGGCCATCGAGGCGCGTCGCGAGCTCGACAAAGCGCTCGCCCTGGCCCCTGGCAATGCCTTGTATCGGCGCTTGCAGGGGCAGATTTTTCTGGCTGAAGGCCAGGCTGCCAAAGCGCGGGAACAGTGGGCCCTGGCTCAGGCGGCCGCTCCCAATGACCCCATGCCCCACTTCTACCAGGCCCTGCAAAGCCTGCTGGATAACCAGCCGCTGGAGGCCGCTCGCTCTCTGCAGGCCGGTCGTGAAAAAATGGGGCAGCGCAGCCAGCAGCGCAATGCCGCTTTGCTCGCCAGTGACAAGGCCAGTCTGACGGCCGCCGAAGCCGAGATCTATCGCAAGATCGGGGCAGATTTTCAGTCTGCCAACCTGGGTCACGAAGCGCTGCGCCAGGATGCTCGCTCCTCACAAGCGCACCAATTATTGGCCGACTCCGCGCGCGAGCTACCCTTCCTGCAGGCCGCCAGTGTTTCCGAGCGCTTGCAATCCCTACTGTGGCAGCCGCTGGGCACACGCGGCCTTTCTCCCCAACTCCAGGAAAGCGATGTCAGTCGTATCCAGAGCCTGGGCCCGGAACGCGCCGGGCTGGACGAATACCATCCGCTGATGGTTCAGGATGGCTTGAGCAGCGAAATCTCCGGCTTCGCCGGCAGTGACGACACCCGCAGTCACGATGTCACCCTCAATATGCTCGGTGGCCCGGTAAACGTTGGCGTGGGTCACTATCGTTACACCAATGATGGCTTTCGCATCAATGGGGATCAGACTCAGGAAATCGCGAGTGCTCTGGCCCAATGGGAATTCCACCCCGGTTCCATGATTCAGTTCGAGACCCGCCATCTGGACTGGACCTTCGGAGACCTCGGCTTTCTGCCCGACCCGGACAGCCAGCCCGGCACCCTGCGAACAGAACGCGACGTGAACACGCAACGGATCGGCCTGCGCCACCAGATCAACCAATCCACCTCAATACTGGTTTCCGGTCTGACGCAGCGTTTTGAGGAAGTTCAGAGGGATAATCCGACGCCGACCCGAAGTGCTGAGTTCAGTCTAAGCAAGGAAGTACGTAATCTTGAAATGCAGCTTGTTCATACTGAGCCCGGCTGGCAATCGATTACAGGTCTTGCAGCTCGAAGAAACCGTCTGGAGTTTGAAAGCCGCCAAACGCTGGAGATAGCACCGGGTGTTGTAATACAGGCGAACTCAGATTCACTCGAAAGGCGCCGATATCAGTCAGCCTATCAATATGTGGGGGGCAACTTAACTCCAAACCTGACATTGAATACCGGATTGGAGTATTCACGCTTTAGAGAGCGCGAATCGAACTTGAAGGAAGATCAGTGGTCACCAAAAGTCGGATTGTTATGGAAGGTAAACTCTTCATTGCAGATCAGAGCAGCCGGTTTTCGTTACTTCAAACGTGATTCGGACACAGAGCAGTCCATTGAACCCACTCAATTCAACGGTTTCTTCCAACTGTATGATGACCCTGCCAGATCAGATTCACATACCAGCGCGATTGGCTTGGATTGGTTAGGCCCTAATTATGACCAATTGACCGTTGAAGCGATTCATCGAGAAATCGACTTTCCGAACAGAATTGTTGACTTTACGGCAACTGAGCGCGCCATACTGACCAGTCAACGGCAAAATATCGTTGCTGCGTACTACGCAAAGCCAATCAATCAAAATTGGAATCTGTCCTTGGGCGGCCAATTCTATCAGGTTTATGAAGACCTAGCTGATCGCTTCCCGAGTGCAGCTTTGTTTCAAGAGATTCGCGACTTGAAAATGGTTTCATTTCCTGCGGCAGTAACTTATCTCGTAAAACGTTGGAAGCTTAAGCTTGCAGTGACCCATTATCGTCAGTCTATTCGCTATGCTTCATTCAACCCACTCACACTCTCGAATGAGTTGTTTGACAAAAACCGAAATGCGTGGGTCGGAGATGTCAGCCTTGAATATTCACTCCCACAAGCTGCCGGCCAATTCATATTGGGTGTGCAGAATGTGGGAGATGTGAAAACCGAAATCGTTCGTCCAGATGAGGATTATTGGCAGTTTTATCCTCGGCGGTATCTGTTCGGTCGCGTAAGCCTGAGCCTGTAAAATAAGGAGAAAATCATGCAGTGCGATACTGTAAAAACCATTGATGAAAATGACCTGCTCCCCTTCAGAATTGCCTTTGATAAGAGAGGAAAACCCCACCTATTGGACCGGGAGAACCGTCCAATTCCACCCAAAGACATAGAGTTCCCGATCGAGACTAAAGCCATACGCTCGCTGGAAACCTTCACCATTTGCCAATATGCGGGCTCAAATTACTATCTGGTTAAGATTGGTGGTTACTACTACCTCGTTGAGATGCTATAGCTCTCATCGGTCTCCAAGCAGTGGAATATTTTTGAGTTTATTCAGCTACCCCTTAGGCAATAGAGGAACCTGATATGAGATTTATAAATACAATACTGTTTGTAGTAGCAATATGCATCACCAGTCAGTCCACATTTTCTGCAACCGGGAATGAGAGTGCTTTACCAGTTGATATCAGCCTGACCAAAGCTCTTTCTTTTTCAATGCCTGCAGAAGACAAACTACGGTTGGCTTTTGAAGTAGATCCTCCAGAAAATTCCAGAATTCACCCAGTTGCCCCAAAAAGCCAGGAGATTCCGGATGATGCCTTGACTATCGCCGGCTGCGGCTATTACCTGGTATAGATCGGTGGTCGGTATTATTTGGTTGAAATGCTTTGTTTTTAGAAGGCGACCTTGTCGGTCGCTACTATTGTTTCCAAGTGCTGTAATTTCCACAGCGGTGATGAGGCGCAATGCCCATCACCGCTGAAAGCATCGTACTTCGAGCGATTAAGAGCCAGTATCCACCTAACTATCAATTTGTAGGTCAGAATGACTTTACGGCCTTTGCTGACGTCTGGCATCGGCGGCTGAAAATCTTCTCAGTCACTCAAAGGAGTCGCCGGGCTTAGACGATGCCGATGGTCGGCTCCTGCGTATTAGCTGACATGGCCTAAGCGTATAAATACGCTTCATTGCATCTAAGTTGTAATCAACCGCTTCTTAGAAGCGAAATTCTCTTTCATAGAATATTCAATCGATTTTCATCAAATTCTTTATTGCTTCTGATGCCTTCCCATTACCTTTTAAGTTCTCGAGAAAAGAGACTGTTATAAGTTCAGATAGTTGCTCATCTCCTGAACTGAGAGCCTCCCTTAAAACTCCGCAAAGATTCACGATACATTCTGAGTGCCCATTTTCACTAAACTCTTTTACTGCAAACCTAGTGATCTCTCCAAAAAGTACGTGCTCCAGCAACTCGTCATAGTAATCAATATGGTCATCATAAATTGGCTTGAGTTCTGGTATTAAATCAATCAGCTTTTTTATAAGTTTGTAAGAATTTGAGTTTAGTGAACTCATGAACCACCTCCAAGCGCATCATCTAAATCCTTCATCATGGACTCTGCTGCTGCTCTGTCCGAGGCCGAGGCATTAGGATTTTTCTTGGACCATTTCTCCAAGGCTCTTCTGTATTGCGTAGCCTTCGTCGTGTGAAACTTACCGCCGACAGGTTTGCCAGTTTTACTTTCTTCCCTTACTGCATCGGCGGTACTCCCAGTACCAATTGGGTTATCTGTGTTAGCCCCTTTATAGAGATCCTCTACAATATTCTGAAGTTTGGGGTCCGTCACCTCAGGCTTCGGTACGCTGGTTGCTTTACCAATTCCAAGGAAGCCTTTTACCCTAGAATAGCCGTTTACAACGCTACCTCTGACAGCGCCAAATATGCCAGTAGCGGCAAGCTCTACAGCAGCAGACCCATAGTTTGTTACGTTGTCAGCAATAATAGCAACTTGCTCAGCTCTAGCCTGTTGCTCAGCTACAACTTCGTCAACTGTTGGATCCCCTTTCTCATCATCTTCAGAGTCACTTTCTTCAGGCATAAGGCCCGTAGGATCTGTATATTTAAACGGATTGTTATATCCATAGGAGTAACGATTAAGATGCTGTACCCCGCCACTCAACGGCCCAACCGGATCAATCGCCATAAACCGCCCGACCACTGGATCGTAGTAACGGGCATTCATGTAGGTCAGACCGGTATCGTCGTTATGCAGCTTGCCGGTGTAGGCGATCCGGTCTTCGGCTGACTCTTCCGGGTTCCCCAGTTTCTCGCCATAGGGCAGGTAAGCGCGCTGCCAGAGGATTTCTCCTTTCTTGTCAGAAGCTGCCCTCAGGCATCAGCGAAGCCTGCAGTCGGCAAAGAGCCAGATGCGGACATCTCCAGCCTAATGCACGGAACGAAACTCAGCTTACCTTAACTGAATAAAAATCATTGAATTGGTGCATTATTGGTGCAAATATGCACCTTGATAAG
Source organism: Gammaproteobacteria bacterium (assembly GCA_030427465.1). Taxonomy (GTDB): domain Bacteria; phylum Pseudomonadota; class Gammaproteobacteria; order Pseudomonadales; family Oleiphilaceae; genus JADJWY01. The sequence continues at coordinate 7,903 of JAUIAZ010000146.1, forward strand.
ATGTTTAGTGGAGAAAACCATGCCGAGACAGAGCATCAGTCTGACAGATCCCAATGCGGAATGGCTTAAGTCGCAGATCGATAATAAGGAGTTCACCAGCGTGACAGACGTGATTAACGATCTCATCCGTCAGGCTCGTCGCAAAGAAGAAGAGCGTCTGGACAAAATCCGGGATCTCTTGATCGAAGCCGAGGACAGTGTCAAAACCCGTGGTTACAGCAGTAGCAAGCCCGGAGACATCAGGA
>JAUIAZ010000147.1 GCA_030427465.1 Gammaproteobacteria bacterium
TCTCTCAGGCCCCCGGCTCGTCACTCAGAGAACGCTTGAGGGCACGCAGACCCAGCCAGGAGCCCATAAGTACTGCCGGGACGGCAACCCCCAGGACGCCTGCTTTGGGTATATCCATGCCGTGTGCAGCCAGGGCATCCAGCAGATACTTGAAAAGTCCCACGCTGTAGTAGGTGATGGCAGCAACGGAGAGGCCTTCAACGGCTTGCTGCAGACGCAGCTGGCGGTGGCTTCGCTCGTCCATGCTGTGCAGCAGTTTCTGGTTCTGCGCTTCGATCTGCAGATTGACTCGGGTGCGCAGCATTTCACTGCTGCGGTCGATCCGTTCGGCCAGATCCTCCAGATTCTTGCTGACCGCTTCCCCGGTCCGGTAAGCGGGCGAAATGCGTCGCTTGAGGAACTCGCTCAGGGTCATCAGTCCGCGTTGCTCACTCTCGCGCAGTTCCTCAAGGCGGCTTTTTATCAGGGCGTAGTAAGCCGCGCCGGCATCGAAGCGATACTTGCTGCTGATGAGCATCTGTTCCGTACGCGCAGCCAGGTCTGACAACTGGGCCAGCACCCGTCTTTCGTCTTCGAGATCTTCAAGGCGGTTGATCTGACCAGTGATCTTCACAAGCTGCTCTTCCATCTGACGCAGATCCGGCGTCAGCTTTTTTGCCAGTGGCAGACCAAGCAGAAGCATCATGCGATAGGTTTCCAGCTCGAGAACCGTGCGGGCGAGGCGACCGGTCTGGCAGGGATTCATACCTTTATTGCGAACCAGAAAACGGACAAAACCATCTTTCTGCAGTCGATAGGAGGTCCAGAGTTCAGCCTGACGATCCAGCACCTGGCTGCTCATGAGTCGCTGTCCTTCGAAGCTCTGGCGCAGCAGCTCACGGTCTTCCGGCACTTCGGTGCTGGACTGGATTTCAATGTGGATGCCGGAGAGAATCTGGCGGGGAAGCCCCTGCAGCCAGGCAGGTGGCACACGGTCCAGCGCCTGGGTGGAAAAAGGCTGATTGTCGTCTGCGGTGGTCAGAAAAGTATAGGTAGAAAACTCGGCGTGGCGTTCCCAGCGAAACTCGAAGCTGCCGAAATCCTGATAGTAACAGGAAGCACCTTCCGGAGGATGCAGGGTACTGTAATGATCACACAGCAGTAACAGATGCTGGCGCTCGACTTCCGGGCTGAGATCCTCATGAACAATTGCAAACTGGGAAAGCCGGGCTGGCGTAGGCAATACAGGAAACGGCCGGGTGTGCAACTCATTGAACAGACGGTCACGCTCGGCATGGAAGCTCAAGGGCGTGTGCCAGGGTGAGCTGTCCTGCGCCAGCTCGGCTTCAGCCATCAATTCCTTTTCGACATCCTGCATCTTGGTCATCCTCACTAACCCTGAGAGGCAGCCAGCATAACGTTCCCTTGCAGAGGAAGGAAAGTTTTGCGGGCTTCAGCTTCCCTGGAATTGCGCAGGATATGACACAGCGCAAAGCTGCGGCGGAAGTGTGACCGCGTTTTGAACCGCGTAAGCACGTGCTTGACTCCCCCGGCGTTCCCCGTAAACTCGCTTTATGACCAGGGGTCATTCAGCCTTCTTCCAGCACGTGCATCAGGTGGCAGGCAAGCGAATGTCTGGTCAGTGCGAGAGTCAGTGCCACACAATAATAAGAGGAGGTTTACTGTGCAGCAGGTTCAGCATTCGGATATCCAGGACAAAGCCCGGCGCGAGCTGGATGTCCTGATCATAGGTGCGGGTCTTTCCGGGATCGGCGTGGCGAGCCAGCTGGCGCAGAAGATGCCGGACATGTGCTATGAGATTCTGGAAGGTCGTGAAAGGCTCGGAGGAACCTGGGATCTCTTCCGCTATCCCGGTATCCGTTCAGATGCCGACATGTATACCTTCGGATATGCCTTCAGGCCCTGGCGTCAGGCCAAGGACATCGCTGCTGCTCCGGATATTCTCGATTATCTTCGCGAGACGGCCGAGACCTACGGGGTCGACAGACACATTCACTACCAGCATCGGGTCATCGCGGCCGACTGGGATTCAGCGGCCGCTCGCTGGACGCTGACAGTGACAGTGGGAGACTCCGGGGAAAAGCAGACCTGGACTTGCCGTTTCCTGGTAACCTGCACCGGCTACTACGACTACCAGAAAGGTTATGTGCCCGAATTCGAGGGCATGGAGGACTTCCAGGGGACCATCGCTCACCCGCAGCACTGGCCGGAAGACCTGGATTATGGGGATAAACGCGTGGTCGTGATCGGAAGCGGCGCGACAGCCGTCACTCTGGTCCCCAACCTCGCCAGAAAAGCCGCGCATGTGACCATGCTGCAGCGTTCACCTACCTATATTTTCGATCGCCCGGCGGAAGATGCCGTAGCCCTGACGATCAAGCGCTGGCTGCCTGAGCGTCTGGGTTATCCGCTGATCCGGCTGAAGAATATTGTCCTGACCCTGTTCCTGTTTACCTGGTGCCGCAAGCGACCCGAAGCCGCACGCAAGTTTTTCAAGGATATGGCCCGCTCGGCTCTGGGGCCTGACTTTGATGTTGACCGCCACTTCACTCCGCCCTACGACCCCTGGGACCAGCGCCTGTGCATGATACCGGACAGCGACCTGTTCAATGTCCTGAGAGAGGGGCAGGCCAGTGTGGTCACCGATCAGATCGAGCGCTTCACCACTTCGGGAATTGCCTTGAAAAGCGGCGAACAACTGGAAGCGGACATTATTGTACCGGCCACCGGGCTGAACCTGAAATTGCTGGATGGTATGACTCTGACGGTGGATGGCAAAGCGGTGAATTTTGCCGAACGGGTGAACTATCGCGGCATGATGTTCAGTGAAGTACCGAACATGATGCACATTTTCGGATATACCAATGCCCCCTGGACCCTCAAGGCAGACCTGAGTGCTGCCTACCTGTGCCGGATGCTCCGTCACATGAAAAAGAACGGCTACCGCATGGCCATGCCCTCACTCCGGGAGAGTCCGTCTGCCGGGCGTTTCCGTGACATGGGGCGGGAACCGATTGTGGGGCTGTCATCGGGTTACATTCAGCGCGCGCTGCCCATTCTGCCCCGGCAAGGCAGCATGATGCCCTGGCGCAACCATGACAACTACATCAAGGACCGGATTGCCATTCGTTACGGCCGCCTCAACGATGGCGCCATGGTTTTCCGCTGATCCGGCCGGTCCCCGCCTTGTGCTTGGCACTGACACATTGGCCCGTTAGGATGGGACAAAACAATCAGGGAATGATCCGATGACTTCCGAAGCCGGTAATGATTTTGCCAGAGATGTACTCCGTGGGCTGAGCGGCCTCCCAAAAAGCCTGCCCTGCAAATACTTTTATGATGCCAGAGGGTCCGAACTGTTCAGCGACATCTGTGATCTGGAAGAGTATTACGTGACCCGGACTGAGATGGTGCTCCTGAAATCCATGCAGGAGGATCTCGGTTCTGTGCTGAGGCCGGATACCGTGGTCGTGGAACCCGGAGCCGGCGATGGGACGAAGGCCCGCCTGCTGCTTTCCGCCATGCCGGGGCGCAGGGCTTACCTTCCTTACGATATTTCGCGTTCAGCGCTTGATGAACTGGGTGCCCGTATGCAAGACGAGCTTCCAGAGGTCCGAACCCTGCCGCTACATGCTCAGTTCAACGATCAGGAAAGGATTCAGCAGAACCTGTCTGAGGCCTTTCCGGACTGGCCGCGTCTGCTGTTTTTTCCGGGCTCCACGCTCGGAAATTTTGCACCGGATGCTGCCGTGGAGTTACTGGGCAGCCTGGCTGACCTGGTGGGTGAAGAGGATCATCTTCTGGTCGGCATCGACCTGGTCAAGGACACCGCCGTGCTGGAAGCGGCCTATGATGATGCCTCGGGTGTGACAGCGGCATTCAACAAGAATCTGCTGCAGCGAGTCAACCGCGAGCTGGATGCAGACTTTAACCTGGAGCAGTTCCGGCACCTGGCATTTTTCAACCGCAATGACAGCCGCATAGAAATGCACCTGGTCAGCGAGTGTCAGCAAACGGTGGCGATTGGCAGCCAGCGTTTCGACTTTTCACCGGGGGAGAGTATCCATACCGAGAACTCCTACAAGTTTACGCTGGACCGTTTTGGCGAACTGGCCAGTCGCGCCGGATTGCTGGTCGAGCGTTACTGGACAGACCCGCAACAGTGGTTTGCCCAGGTTTTACTGCGCCGGCAGGGTGGAGTCCCCGCATAGGGAACGATACAATCGCCGCCTCGCATACTCAGAGGGAGTGAAGGAATGATTCTGGCCTCGCTGGCAATATTGCTGGGCTTCATTTTGCTGGTCTGGAGTGCAGACCGGTTCATAGACGGGGCGGCTGCGGTGGCTGGTCATGCCGGGGTTTCCCCACTGCTGATCGGTGTTCTGATTGTCGGCTTTGGTACCTCTGCACCGGAGATGGTGGTTTCAGCCATGGCGGCACTGGATGGCAACCCTGACCTGGCTCTGGGGAATGCCCTGGGCTCCAATATCATAAATACCGGGCTCATACTGGGACTGACCGCCCTTATTGCTCCCATCGCTGTGCATTCCAATATCGTCAGGAAGGAACTTCCCATTCTGCTTGTCGCCTGTCTGGCCCTGGGCTACCTGCTGCTTGACAGTGCCATTGGAAGGGGCGAATCAATACTCTTGCTGATTGGACTCGCCGTGCTGATCAGTTGGTCGGTATACAGCGCGATCAAGGGGCGAGGGGATACGCTGGAAGCGGAGTTTGACGAAGAACTCGCCGCGCGCAGCATGTCCATGAAGCAGGGATGGATCTGGCTGGCTGTGGGGCTGGTGCTCCTGGTAGTCAGCTCACGTATTCTGGTCTGGGGTGCGGTGACGATTGCCCAGAGCCTGGGAATCAGTGATCTGGTTATCGGGTTGACCATTGTTGCGCTGGGCACCTCGCTGCCAGAGCTGGCGGCCTCGATCGCGGCTGCCCGCAAGGGGGAACACGATATTGCCCTGGGTAACATTGTTGGCTCGAACCTGTTTAATCTGCTTGCGGTGGTGGGCATAGCCGGTGTCATCTATCCGATCAACAACATACTGCCAGAGGTTCTGACCCGTGACTGGATCGCCATGACAGGCATGATTGTGGCTCTGTTCATCATGGCCTTCGGCTTCCGCGGACCGGGTCGCATCAATCGCTTCGAAGGCGGTCTGCTGCTGACAGCCTTTGTGGCGTACAACTACTTCCTGGTGATGTCGGTCATCGAGCAGACGGCTGCCTGACGCCGCGTGGGTCCCGGCTCAGTCACTGGCGGCAACGTAGACATGAGCATCGCAGACGTATTGGCCTTGCGTGTAGACGGGGGTCACAACCCGTTTGTAACCAGGACCTTCGTAATCGTCCAGAGACGGCAATAGCGCAGGCAACTCCGCGGACTGCAACAGCATGCCGTTCAGCAGCGGAGCCTGGGCAGACAAGCGTACTGCCGGATAACCTTCCGTACCATCCACGCCTTCAGGAAAGTGGTGCGCGCGAATCTGGGCGCTTTGCCAGTTGCCATTACGTACGCTGAGGAGGTGTGCTGCTGGCTCACCGGGCTTCAGGGTGCCGTACACAAAGAGGGCGTTCGCAACGTTGTTCATGCCGCTGGCCGGGCACAGGCGTAGCCATTGCGGCCTGTGCGCTTGGTCTGGTACAGGGCATCGTCCGCTGCTTTCAGAATGTCGAGCATGCCATCCCGATGCTGGCTGTCAGCAATCCCCTGGCTCAGCGTTACGTGATCAGCCACTTCTGACTGGTCATGGGGGATAGCGGTTTTGGCCAGGGCCGTCTGAAGGCGCTGGGCCACTTCTTCCGCTCCGGCCGCATCGGTCTGTGCCAGCAGGATCACGAACTCTTCGCCGCCGTAGCGGGCGATCTGATCGCCGGGTCTTAGCAATGCAGACTTGAGACACTGGGCGACCTGGTGCAGGCACTCGTCTCCCGGGCCGTGTCCGTAGTGGTCATTGTACTTCTTGAAGAAATCGATATCGGCCAGAATGATGCTGAAGACTGTCTGTTCCCGCTGAGACTGGCGCCAGCAGCGCTCCAGGATTTCATCAAAACCCCGACGGTTGAGAACCTGCGTGAGACTGTCGTGAGTTGCCAGGCGCTCCAGGCGCTTGTTGGCCTGATCCAGCTTCGACTGGATAATGGCAATCCGGCCCATGGCGGTGAGGATGGATTTCAGCACCCGGTCGTTGATGGGTTTGGCCACATAGGCATCCCCCCCGGCATCCAGCCCTTCTATGATGTCTTCGTCAGAACTTGAGGCACTCAGATAAATAACCGGAAACCAGTCTTCACTGAGCTTGCGCAACTGGCGGCAGGTTTCGAAGCCGTTGATCCCGGGCATTTCGACATCCATGACAACCAGGTCTATCCGGTGCTGGCGGAAAAGCCCGATGGCCTCCTCGCCGCTTGCTGCGGGCACCGGCGTATAGCCGCAGTTGCTGACCACACTGCTGACGATCGCTCGCATGGTGGAGCTGTCATCCACCACCAGAACCTGTATGTCCATGGCTCTCTCCTTTCCCTTGAGTATAGCGCAGGCCCGTCATGTGGGTTGATCCCAGTAGGGCGGGTTCCCAAAAGCACTCTCCAGAAACTGAAGGAACAGGCGGACTTTGGCATTCAGGTACTGCCGGTGCGGATACACGGCATACAGGCCCAGTGTCTGAGGTGCATACTCCCGCAGAATCTCAACCAGTTCTCCCTTTGCCAGCGCGTGGCTCACAATAAACGTGGGCTGCACCACAATGCCGGTCCCTTCTATGGCGGCTTCGCACAAGGCATCGCCGTTGTCCGCCACCAGTGGGCTCTGTTGCTTCAGGGCGTAGCCGTTGGGAGCCGCGCTGAGCCAGGGCGCATCAATATCCACGAAGCGGTAGTGCAGATAGCGGTGTCCACTGAGGTCCTCGGGCTTTCGGGGCTCCCCGTACTTTGCCAGGTAGGCTGGTGAAGCACAGGTGACCAGGCGTACGGGCGTGAGATAGCGGGCTATCAGGCTGGAGTCCTCCAGCTTTCCGATCCGCAGCGCGAGATCAATGCCTTCCTCAACCAGGTTGACGCGCCGGTCCGTCAGGGAAAGGTCAACCTGCAGGCGCGGGTGCTGGGCCTGAAAGCGGCTGATGGCCGGGCTGAGGTGTTTCACGCCGAAACTCATGGGAGCATTCAGGCGCAAGGTTCCCTCTGCCTTGTCTGCCTGCTGCATCACGCTGGCATCGAGGTCATCCAGATCCTTGAGCAGTCGCTGACAGCGCAAGAGATAGTCCTGACCTGCCTCGGTCAGAGCGACCCGCCGGGTAGTCCGGTGCAGCAGGCGAGTCTGGATGCGATCTTCCAACTGCGCGACCTGTTTGCTGACGAGCTGTGTCGACAGCCCGAGTTTATCGGCGGCCCGGGAAAAGGAGAGCTCTTGCGCCACAGCCTGGAATGCTCGAAGGGCTTGTATCTGGTCCATTGTCAACTCAACGTTGATAATTATTCAACAAAGTGACTGTTTATCAAATTTTCGGGTCTGGATAAAGTGTCAGCAAGTGCTTGAGCCAGAGGGGCGGCAGCACATTCTTACAGGAGATTTCATCATGGCTAAGTTCAACATCACATCTATCCTCGACTCACAGGCAGGTTTCGCGGCATTGGCGCTGCGAATTCCGCTGGGTATCATCCTCATGGCACACGGGGCTCAGAAATTGTTTGGCTGGTTTGGCGGTTATGGTCTGGAAGGTACCGGGCAGTGGATGGCCAGCGTGGGCTTCGAGCCAGGCTACCTGATGGCTCTGCTGGCCGGCAGTGCAGAGTTTTTTGGCGGCCTGGCGTTGCTGGTTGGACTGCTGACCCGTCCTGCCGCGCTGGTCACCGCCTTCACCATGGCCATGGCCATGACGGTACATGTCGGTAACGGGCTCTTTGTCTCCAACAATGGCTATGAATTTGCCCTGATTCTGCTGGCAGCTTCCGTGTCGCTGGTTTTCCAGGGTGGGGGCGCTTACGCAGCAGATCAGGGGCTAGTCAAAGCCCTCCGTAATGGCTCACTGGGTAAGCGGCAGAGTGGCACCAAGGCGGCACTCTCCTGAGCGTACGCCAGACAATCTGTCTCTGAGCCAATGTAA
>JAUIAZ010000527.1 GCA_030427465.1 Gammaproteobacteria bacterium
TCGAACAGGCCGCTCATCGCCTGCCCGAATCCGGCTCCAACTCCCTCCGCCAGCACTTGCCCCAACCAGAGACCGGGAATGATGGCCAGTAAGGACAGCCCCAACAGCTCCAGTACCAGCGCCCTCCGGATTTCCGCTTTGGTCACCCCAAAGCGCTGTAATAGGCTAAGACTCTCGCGTCGCTGATTCAGACCCAATTGATACACACTGCGCAGTAGCAGCGCGGAAATCAACAACACCAGCAGGCCCAGCGCATCGAGGTTCAACAGGAAGCTGTCTGCCAGTTCGCCTGTGGGTGGACTGAGTTCAAAGGACCTGGTGACATAACCCTCGGGTAACTGCGCTGCGCGCGCGATGGAACCGGAACCTGAGCCAGAACCCGAAGCAGAAGCCAGAATCAGAATGAGGCGGGATTCGAGGGCCGTCTGACTATCCCGGATCCGCGTCATGGCCTCACTGATATCCAGAAAGGGTTCACCCGTCAGCGGCACCTGTGTACGAACCGGCGCTTCTTCCCCAAAACAGCCAAACGCCAGCCCATCGACTCCGATCAGGTTTCCAGCCGGTGGCGGTCGCCGGACTTCCAGCCAGGGAGCTACGCAGACCCCCGCCCTCCTGAGCTCAGCAAAATCTTTGACCGTCACAGGCTGCCCATCCGTTCGCAGCACCTGCTGTCGTTCCGCAACGGCGCTTTCGCTTTGTGCCAGGCTGTCAGCGGCCTGACGGGTCAGTGTATTGACGCCGGTCCACAAAGCGGTGGCCAGGGCGATCATCAACAGCAAAGCCAGCAACTGAATCGGGTGGCGACGGTAGTGGCTGAACAGCGCGAGCGTTAACACAGGCTCACCCGGCCGAGCCCAGATCAATCAACTGGTCGCAGCGTTCAGCCAACGCCAGATCATGCGTGGCCAGCACCAGGGCACAACCGCGTTCCTTCTGCATGCCAAGCAGCAAATCTGCAACCGCATCGGCGGTGTGTTTGTCGAGGCTGCCGGTGGGTTCGTCTGCCAGGATCACCTCCGGATTCATGGCAAACACCATCGCAATCGCAGCACGCTGACGCTGCCCGCCGGATACCTGATCCGGATAGCGGTTTCCCAGTTCACCGATGCCGAGCTTTTCCAGCCAGCCTGGCGCCTGATCAGAGGGTGTGCCAGCCAGATGACAACGCAACTGAATGCTTTCGAGCAAGGTCAGCGCAGGCATCAGGTTGGCATCCTGAAATACCACACCCAGGCGTTGTCGACGGAGCCGGGCCCAGAGGCTCTCGGTATCCTCTGACTGTGAACCGGGGAAACGGTGGCCGAGTACCTGTAGCTCGCCCCGATCGACCGACTGCAGCCCACAAAGAATATTCAACAGGGTGCTTTTACCCGAGCCCGAGCGCCCCACCAGTGACAGTGATTCGCCTTTCGAGAGGGTGAACGAAAGCGAACCCAGCGCGGTGATACGCTGGCCACCGCTGACATAGGTCTTTTCCAGAGACTGGGCGGAGATGAGCGGTACAGGCATGGGCAGGTTCTCGTGTCGTCATTCGTCTAGTCATTCGGGTTCCAAGAATAAGGTACGCAAACTGACCCAAAACAGAAACACGCATCGTTTATACTGCAGGTCTCTTGGGGCTTTCAGGCTAAAA